>JAUNTE010000238.1 GCA_030538855.1 Oscillospiraceae bacterium | reverse complement strand
GATCAGGGAGAGCAGGCCGAAAAAGACCAGCAGCCCGCCGCTGAAGCCGCCCAGGTCCGCCGCCAGCATGATCTGGTGCCCGCGCAGTATGCCCAGCAGGGCGCAGTTGAGCAGCGCGCCGGAAAGCAGGGCCGAAACCAGGGACGGGGCCTGACTGTGGGCGTCGGGCAGCCAGTTGTGCAGGGGGGCCAGACCCATCTTGGTGCCGTAGCCCACCAGCAGAAAGATGAATGCCGCCTTGAGCCAGGGTTGCGCGGCCGCGTGGGCGTGCCGGATGAACCAGCCGGTCTGGTTCATGTCCCCGGCCGGAATTTCGCTTCCTCCGATTCCGGCGGGCGCGTAAAAGGCCACGGAAAGCAGAATGTTGCCCAGCAGGGCCAAGGCGATGCCCACGGAACAGATGATCAGGTATTTCCAGGTGGCTTCCAGGGAACGCTGATGGCGGTGAAAATAGATCAGCGGCGCGCTGGACAGCGTGGTGGCTTCAATGCCCACCCAGAGCGCCCCCAGATGCGGCGTGGTGGTCACCAGGCTCATGGCCGCGAGAAAAAAGCAGAGACAGGCCGTGAAGCGGCGCTCGGGCGCGTTGGTGAAGGGGCGGCCGTCCTGAATGCAGGTGCGCTCCTCAATGCTCTCTTCCTCGCGCAGATAGCCCAGGGCGTAGATTGAGGCCGCCAGAAAGAGCAGGCTGGCCAGCGCCAGAAAGAGCGCGCCCAACGGGTCGGGAGCCAGCAGACCGCCCAGGGCTGTGGGCTTTTCCCCATGAGCCACGCGCGCTGCGGTCAACAGGGACAGGGCGGCGTGGGCCAGGCCCGTGAGGGGCAGAAGGCCCCGGCAGAAGGCGGCGTTGCCCACGGCCAGCATGATCAGGCCCGCGCAGAGCGGGAGAAAAAGCAGGGCTTCCAGCATGCGCGTCTAGTCCCTGAGGCTGCGAAAGCGCCCCACGTCAATGGATTCAAAGGTTTCGCCAATGTGGTTGATGGCAATGCCCATGACAAAGACCGCCACAAAAACGTCCAGCAACAGGGCCAGTTCAAACCAGACCGCGCCGGCGGTCATCAGCGGCACGCCCAGCAGAAAAATGCCGTTTTCCGCCGCCAGATAGCCAATGACCTGAGAGAGGGCCGTGGTCCGTCCCACCACCAGAATCAGGCCGCAGAACAGGGTGGTCAGGGCCGTGGGCAGCAGAAGCGGCGGAAAAAGATCCGGCAGGATGAACAGCCGGGCTTCCAGCCAAAGGGAGAAGACCAGTCCGGCCATGCCCGCCAGGATGCCCAGTCCCCTGTGCAGGCGGGGCTTGAGGCTTGTGGCGGCGTGCAGGCCTTTTCTGGTGCGCGTGAGCAGGCCGGGAAGCAGCAGGCCCTTGATCAGCAGCACGGCCCCGGCCAGCAGGGCGTGATCCAGGCAGAGCAGCAGCGCGGCCAGCAAAATGCCCTGAAAGGCCGTGAGCCGGATCAGGCCCGGCAGGCGCGGCGCGCCCAGCAACAACAGGTTGTTGAGCAGGAGCAGAAAAAGAATGGTGGGCAAGAGTGTCGTCATCGTCCTCTCCGCTTGCCTATCGCACCTGGGTCAGAATCAGGGCCAGGGACGCCAGCGCTGCGGCGCCGCCCAGCAGATGGGGGACGCGCGTCAGCCGCAGGCGGGCCATGACGGATTCCACCACGCCCACGGCCGCGGCCAGGGCCAGGATCATCAGCAGGCACAGCCCGGCCCGCTGCCAGAGCGGCAGGGGCGGCGTCAGCAGCCCGGCTGTGAGCGCGGCGAAAAACCAGAGCTTGAGGGCCGCGCCGTAAATGATCATGGCCAGATTGGGGCCGGAATGGTCCAGCACCATGACTTCATGGATCATGGTCAGTTCCAGATGGGTGTTGGGATCATCCACCGGGATGCGGCAGTTCTCCACCAGCAGCAGCACGAAGAAGACCGCCGGCACCAGCAGCAGTTCCGCGCGGCCCGCCAGCCATGCTCCCGCGGCCTGCCCCCCGAACATGGCCGAGAGGGAAAAGGCTGCGGCCAGATCCATGCCCTGTCCCGTGTGCCGTCCGAGGTCAAGACTCAGGCTGGTCAGCACCAGAAAGGCCAGAAAGAGCACGGGTTCGGCCAGGGCCGAAATGGCTGCTTCGCGGCTGGCACCCATGCCTTCAAAGGATGAGCCGGTGTCCAGAGCCGCCAGAACCAGGGCAAAGCGTCCCATGCCCAGCAGGTAGGCGGCCAGCAGAAAATCTCCGCCGAAGCCCAGAGGCGAGGCTGCGCCGCCCAGGGGCAGCAGGGCCAGAGCGCAGAGCGTTGCGGCCAGGGCCACGCCGGGACCGGCGGCAAAGGTCCAGGTCGCTGTGCGGCCGACCACTTCGCTTTTGCGCAGCAGGCGGGCCAGATCATAGTATGTCTGGAGCAGGGGCTTGCCCCGGCGGCCCGCGAATTTGGCTTTGACCCGGTTGATGATGCCGGGCAGCAGCGGGGCCAGGATCAGCGCCAGGAAAAGCTGAAGGAGGTAAAAGGCCGTGCCCTGATTCATGTGTGCAGCCCCCAGACCAGCAGGCCTACCACCGTGGCCAGAATATAGAGGATATAGAGGTGGATTTTGCCGTGCTGGATGATCTTGCAGGCATTGCACAGGCGCTCCACAGCCTCGAACAGGGGCGTGAACAGGCCGCTGCGCAGGCGGTCCGGCGCGGTCACGTTGAGGGCCGCGCGGCTGGGGAAAAGACCGCTTACCTGATGGCGGCGCACCTTGAGGCCCATGACCGGGGCGAAAACCTTGGCCAGAGGTTCGGAAAAGGAGGCGTCCGTATATTGAATGCGCGCCGTGCCTGCCTGGAAGCCGCAGCCCCACGTCGGTGCCGTCCGCGCGGCTGGCGCGCCGCGCCGCCGCAGCAGAAAACGGCGGCCCAGCAGGAGGGCCAGAGCCAGGCAGAGGCCCGCCGCGCCCAGCAGGGAGACCATGCCCAGGCTGCTCTGCGCCTGGGCCTTGACCTCCAGCGCGCCGGAAATCAGCCCGTCGGGCAGGGGGGCCGCGTTCAGGGCCGTGAGCGAGGCCAGACCGAAAAAGAGCGGGGCCAGCAGGCCGCCCGCCACGCAGGCCAGGGCGGGCAGGGCCAGAGGCCAGAGCGTGCGCCAGGACACGGCATGGGCGTTGGCCGCGAAGCCCGTGCGCGCTTCGCCCAGAAAGGTGATGCCGTAGGCTTTGGCATAGAGGGCGGCGGCCAGGCCGCTGATCAGGGCCAGACCGGCCAGGGCCAGCAGCAGGCCTATCTGCCGTTCCACGCCGGGCAGCGCGGGACCGTCCAGCATGGCCAGGGCCAGCACGAACTCTCCGGCAAAGCCGCTCAGCGGCGGCAGGCAGGCAATGGCCGCCGCGCCCAGGGCAAAGGCCGCGCCCAGCAGGGGCAGGCGTTTTTGCAGGCCGCCCAACAGTTCCATGTGCACCGTGCCCGTGGCGTGCAGCACTTCGCCCGCGCAGAGGAAAAGCAGGCCCTTGAATCCCGCGTGGTTGAGCATGTGCAGCAGCGCGCCCGCGAAACCCAGCAGGGCGATCCAGGCATTGCCGGAGGTCTGGCCGATAAGCCCGGCCCCCACGCCCATGAACATGAGGCCCATGTTCTCCACGCTGGAATAGGCCAGCAGGCGTTTAAGATTGCTCTGCGCCAGAGCTTTCAGAATGCCCATGAGGCCGGTGGCCAGGCCCAGCAG
>JAUNTE010000237.1 GCA_030538855.1 Oscillospiraceae bacterium | reverse complement strand
GATACTGTGCCCGGCGTAAGGGTGGTGCCCACCATATTGGCCATCTGGCTGCCCGCCATATTCATCATACCGATGCCCATGATACCGTTTATGGCGCTGCCGGCGTTTCCTCCCGCGTTTTCAAGCGCTTTGCCATAAGAGCGGTTCAGCATGGCCTGCTGGGTGAGGGTGTCGCCGCTGATCTCCCACTGGCGTATTTTTTCTTTAGAATCCGCGTCCATCTGCAGGCTGTTGATGGCAAAGCTTTCAATTTTCAGCCCGCGGTTGCGTATGGGGGCGTCCAATACCTCCGCCTCCATGATCGCGCGGATCTCATAGGTCTTGCTGGGAAGCTCCAGCAGGGGGACCTTATATACTTCGCTGCCCAGCCGGTTCAAAATGGTTTGAAAAGCGGACAGTACCTCGCTTTGCATCTGTTTGGTGACATCCTCTTTTTCAACGATAGCGCCGGTACCGGCAATTTGGTTCATAAACAGGGCGGGGTCAAGGATGCGGAAGGAATAAGTACCGAAAAATTTGACCGAGACGCTCATGCCCATCTGGCCGCCGGGTACACGGGCATTTAAAACGGCGTGGCCCCAATCGGCGTACATCATAGGGGCCATGGTGCCGAATTTATTATCCACGATCTCTTTCATATTAAAGTAAAAGATGGCCTGCTCTTTCGGGGACTGGCCGCCGAAGGTGAACCGCTCCCAAATATCTTTGAGCGGCGCAGAGAGAGAGAAGTCGGCGCCTTCGTCTCCGCCGAAAAAAGAGGGGGACTCTTTCGAGTCGAATTCATATGCCCCCGGTTCGGCAATGGCGTCGGTAATGCGTCCGCTGTTGTAAAAAGCCGCCAGCTGTCCCGGTGCAACGATGACCCGGCTGCCGTCGGTGATAACGCCGCTGCGGGTGGTTTTTTTCATCATTAAAATGTTATCCGGCATATCGCCGCAGCGGATAGCGTCTTTATACTGATCTTTCAGCGCGCCGCTGACAGAACCTGCAAATTTTTTAATAAAGCCCATAGAAAAGCCCTCCTTTTGTGATAGCCTATCGGTCAAACATCGTATAAGATCCAGTCGTAATTGGCAAGATCATATTCGGCGCCGCAGTAAGCGCATTTGCCGTCATGGCTGAGGTTGATATTTGCGCCGCATTGGGGGCAGGTGATGGTCTCAAGCCCCGAGGCCACCGTGGTTTTTGTATTGGCATTGCGGTAAAGGCTGAACGACAGTTTTTCTTTTTTGCAGATGAGTTTTTTCTTCTCATTGCGGCAAAGCACCATGGCCTTTATATGGATATCGACGATCTGTTTGCCGTCCTCCACACGAGGGTTTTCAATATAAGTTTGGGGGTTTTCAAGGTCGAGAAAATAAAAATCATCGTCATAGTTGTTATGGGCCTTGATTTTTTCAAAGGCCTCGGGCCGGATAAAGGGCCGCAGTTTAGAGAGGTCAAAATCACAGGCATGACGGTATAATTTGTAGAGATAGACGGCGCGGTATTCAAAATCCGTTCGGGAAAAATGCGGGTCGGTCTGGGTAAGTACCTTCCAGGGGGCCAGCTTTTTACTGGCCCATACACTGTATGTTACCGTGCTGCCCAAAAGCAGCACGTTTGCAAGGATAACGACAGGCAGAAGCACCGGCCATACCGCCGCGGCCAGGCTGATGATAAAAAACGCGAGGAGGGAAAAACAGATGACCTTGCCCACCAGGCTGTCGTTTTTCATGTTTTGCGGATACATTTTGATGATCTGCCAGTGATAGCTCTCAGCGGAGTAGTGAGAATCACAGTTTGGGCAGTCATAAAAATCTCCGTGCTGCTCAATGGGGGCGCCGCAGTTGATACAGAATTTTTCTTTTTGCTGCTGTGCCAGATCGCTTTTGGTGAGGTTCAACACATAAGAGGCTTTTGGCCAAATGCGTTTATATAAAATTTTATCGGTGGCGTTATCGATATACCGTTCTTCATAAGAGCCGTAGATGATGTCAGTGGTGAGCGCGTTTTTGCCGTCCTCCGTCATCACGTTGCTGGAGATTGGTTTTGAAGCGGGATCGGGCGTGATGGCGATCTCTTTACGCACGCCCACTTTTTTCAGCGCGTTGACTGTCAGCTCGGTGGCGTAATACAGCATCTCAGAGGTGATGCTGGAGATGGCTTTGACGTTAAAGGTCACGAAAGCCTGCGTCAGGCTTTTCATCAGGGTTTCCCGCAGCTGCGGGTCAAACTCGTTGCTGCTGCCGTTGGCCGCCTGGCCTCCAAAGCCCTTTACCTTTACAAAGCGGAAGATGGTGAACAAAAGAATCGCTACACATAAAATAATATTACCGATGCCGATTGCCAGCCAGTTGATTTCCATGATAGACCCCTCCCCAGAATTCTTGTTATTGAGATAATTATAGCAAGAAAAGACAGAAAAAGACAATATGAAAACAACGTTTGACGGCGAAAATATATATCAAAAAGTGCACGTTAAACCTTTTAACGTTTAATGGGGCTGCCTGTGAAAAAAAGAAAAACGCCGGTAACCGTTTTTGGGGTCAGAGCGCAGCGCTTCCTGAAAAAACCACAGGTCTTTTGTGTTGTCGAAGCGCAGCCCCTGGGCGGAAACCTCTGTCAGGCGGGCGGGCGCGTTTTCAAGGCCGGAATAGTGGCGGCCTTCAGGCTGAAAATGCAGGGCCCCGTCGTTTTCGATGCCGGAAGCCCACAAACCGCAGACAAGGCCTGCCGCTTCTCCGAAACAGTAACGTTCAAACCGTATCCGGCCGTCGCGGTAAAAAGTAATCATATCACGAAATCGGCGGGGGAACATACTGCGCTCAAATCTCACCCCCACCGTATGCTTTGGGCACAGGCCGCCCGTACGGCAGGCTGTGATAAAATCCTCTTTCTTTGAAAACTGCATGCTGCGCCTCCTTTTTTAACACATCAGGCTTTGATGAGCTGGAAGGTATACTCTTTACCGGAAGGACGCGGTTTTTTCAGGCAGAGGGAATAAAAATCTCCGGCGCGTACCTCGGCGCTGGCCACCGCCGCGCAGGCGACGCCCTGACGTTCCAGCTCGGCCAGCGACGCGGAAAACGGAAGCGTCGCTTTTTCTTTTACCTCTTTCAGCATATTGAGGCCTGTTTCAGTGGCCCCTAAAATACGGATATAGGGGGGAAGCGCCGGCAGTACGTTGGGTACGCCCAACACGGCGGCCAGTACAAGGCGGCGGATGCGTGAGTGGGCGTAACGCTTGCTTTTTGCGCCGGAGTAGACCTCCTCAAGGCTGGTGGCGGTTTGAATGGAGTTATAAAGGGCGTTTTCAAGCCCTTCACTGGCGCCGGGCAGGCTGCCGAGGCCGGCCGCCTTGCACCACCGCAGACGGGACAGCGCCGCGATTTCAAACCGGGTGTTATCGATGCGCAGGCCGTTCTCCATAACAAAACGATAAGCGGGAAAAACTTTTTCAGGCACCAGTTCCTTCCACATATCCACCGCCAGCGAACGCAAAAAGCTGGAGGAGGCGTAGCCGCGCCCGGCTTTTTCATCATGGTGGTCGGCCTCTTTGCGGGCCAGGGGCAGGGGCAGGATGGGGACGTTTTGTTCAATAAGGGCCTTGCAGTACTCGATGGCCAAAATATTATTGGGCAGGGCCAGCAGTTCAGCCGCGCCGGGGAAAAACTCTTCGGCCACCTGGGCGCGGGCGGCGGGGTAAGAGACCCCG
>JAUNTE010000236.1 GCA_030538855.1 Oscillospiraceae bacterium | reverse complement strand
TTGCTATTTTAAATGCGATAAAAGATATTTACAACACAATATTTTCTCAGCTGTATTTTTTTATCTGTCCCCGCGCAAAAATGCCTGAATCCGTCTTTCCGTTTTCATGATTTTCGGCGCAGGTACAGGTTTTAAAATGTATTTTTTTCAGCGGTGTAGCCGCATAAAAATATAAATTTGTAATATTTTATGGAGGGATTCAACATGGAACAAGCTGCCCGCAAAAAGCGCAAACGTTTAACAAGGTTTAAAAAAATAAGAACGGAAATCTTGGTCCCTATCCTTATCATTATTTTTCTGGCGCTTTCTGTCGTCACCGTCATCAATGCCGTCACTTCAACCAGCAATACCCTGACAACGCTGGAAAAAAACATGACGACGCTGGCTGAGATCGTTGCGGACAAGGTTCATATTCAGCTTGAAGATTTCCTCTTCGGCATCGAGACGCTTGCCGTCTCAGAAGAGATCTCCTCTGACAGAACAGAGGCCGAAGTCCTCCGCGCCATGGCAAATCAGGCCCAGATCTATAATTTTTCTTATGTGCGCCGCACCAACGCACAGGGCATCGCCTATGAAAGCGGCAGTAATATTTCAGACAGAGACTACTTTCAGGCTGCCAAAAACGGAAAAACTTACATATCTGATCTGCTTATGACAAAAGATACCGGCAGGCATGTGTTTATGGTGTCGGCCCCCATCATGAAAAACGGGCGGTTCGACGGCGTTTTATACGGCGCGGTGGATTCTTCGTCGCTGTGCGATATTATCCGCAACATCACCATAGGCGAAACAGGCGGCGCCTACATCCTGAGCGGAGACGGCGTTACCATCGGCTCTACCAATCAGGAGCAGGTGGATAACGAAGAAAACGTACAGGAGCTTGTTAAAACTGACCCTCAACTCAAAGAGCTGGCGGCGTTTGAGGCCGATATGTGCCGGGGCAACACCGGTTTCGGCGGTTATTCGTACGGCGGAAAAAGCAAATTGATCGCCTATGCGCCTATCGAAGGCACCAACGGCTGGAGCCTTGGCATCACCACACAACGCTCTGAATATATGCAGAGCACCACCAGCGCGCTGATTTTGTCCACCGTCATTACCATCGGCATCCTCGGCCTCTCCTGCCTTCTGGTCTCTATGCTGACGCGGCGGCTCACCCGGCCGCTCACCGCGCTGGGCGACGAGCTGCAGCATTTCAGCCATGGCAATTTCTCGAACAAATTCGCCTATGAGGCCGACGACACCGAGCTTGGCCGGATCATCGGTTCTATCCTGAGCAGCAAAACCTATCTGCAATCTGTTATCGGCGATATTTCACGCGGATGCCGCGAGATGGCCGACGGTAACTTTGATATAGCGCCTGCGGTGGAATATATCGGTGAGTTTAAAGAGATCGAAAGCTCGCTGGCGCATATCATCATGTCTCTCAGCCAAACCCTTTCTCAAATCGATATGGCAGCCCAGCAGGTCTCCAGCGGTTCTGAACAGGTATCAGGCGGCGCGCAGGAGCTGGCGCAGGGCGCCACCGAACAGGCCAGCAGCATTGAAGAGCTTTCAGCGCGCATCAACGACATCAACACCCATGTCAATGAAAACGCCCAGCACACAGACGAAGTAAACCGCAGCGCTTTAGAGGTGGGCAGCCAGATACAGACCTGCAACAACGACATGCAGCAGCTGAACAGCGCCATGGAGGACATTCGCGCTTCCTCTGAAAAAATCAACCGCATCATCAAAACCATTGACGATCTCGCTTTTCAAACCAATATCCTTGCACTCAACGCCGCGGTTGAAGCGGCCCGCGCAGGCGAAGCGGGCAAAGGCTTTGCCGTCGTCGCCGACGAGGTACGAAATCTGGCTACCAAATCGGCGGAAGCGGCCAAAGATACCTCCGTCCTGATTGAGGGCTCGGTTGCCGCGGTTGAAAACGGCGTCGGCATCACCGTCTCCACCACCCGCTCTTTGCAGGAAGCGGCCGAGGATATGGAGAAGATGGTCAGCCGCATCAGCGTAATTGCAAAAGCTACCATCGATCAGGCAGACGAGATCGCGCAGGTCACCCAGGGCCTTGACCAAATTTCCGCCGTTGTGCAGACCAACTCGGCAACCAGTGAGCAATCGGCCGCCGCCAGTGAAGAATTATCCGGTCAGGCCACCATGCTTCGCACGCTGGTCTCCCGCTTTAAGGTGAAAAAAGAAGCCTTTAATTTTCTGACAGAAGAATCCGACGATTACACCCTCGCCCAGGCCCAGATGGAGGCCGACTCAGATAAATACAGATGATTTTCGCCCTCTCCGATGAAAGCCGGTGCGTCGGGCCTGACACACAGTCAAAAATCATGTTGCGCCTCCAAATCATGCAATTTGCAAGCGGACAGGAACGGCAAAAAAAGCTGCTGCAACACAGCTTTTAAAAAAATACGCATAAAGACCGCCTTTGAAACTGAGTTTCAAAGGCGGTCTTTATTGTCGCTTAAGCATGATACCCCCTGGTTCTACCAGTGGGAAAAAGCCTTGACAAAAAACCTCCGTGCTGCGATCAAGACGGTTTGGCAGCCGCATCACAAAAGAACAAGGCGGTTTTTCTCAGGATGAAAAATGAAGTAAAACATGCAGTACATTCCAGTTAACGGAAGGAAGATTGGACAAGTGACCAAATCATATTCAAGGGATATATAGACCCGTTTACGGGCAGCAAGAGGAAGCGGCAAAAAGAAAACAGCCGCTTTTAGCGGCTGCCTGTGATAGTAATGCGATAACAAACCCTCAGTACCCCTTCCGTGGGTCAGCAAGTTCCGCCCCTCTGGGGTTTGTGCAAACTATCGGCCGTGCCGGCGGTTTTGATTTGAACCGGCAAATCACCTTCTGTGCCGGTGAAGGCCTCCCGTAAAAAGCTTTCGCTTTCAATATCGAGCAAAGCGAGTTTCGGATAAACGGGCCAGCGAATGAGCAGAAGTATTGATGGAGCAGGCAAATAGCCCGTTTACAGGCGGTGGGGCGCAGGATACAGATGAAAGATGATGCGGTGCGTCTTGAGACGTCTGCCGGTAAAAGGCCCTTATAAGGCCCACTCAAACCATCAGCCGGCGGTTATAGCTTGACGATCTATTCTTTCGTCCCCTTTGCCGCAAACCGTTTTGCAGCAGCGCGGTCTTTCGCATTGTCAAAAATGTGAGCATGACACGCGGCCTTTCTGCCGCGTGGTACAGCCGTTGCCGCTCAAACGTTGCCCCGCCAAGGGTATGTTTACACTCTGCCGTATTGCAGTAGAATTGCCGCTGAAGCCAAACAGGGACAGAGGCGGCCACCGGTTGAAACGGCAAAAACAGGAGCCGCTTTTTCAGGGCGGCAAGCTGTATATACAGGGCTATTTTGCCCTTAACCTGGCGATATAAAAAGCTTCTCTTTCTCCTTTGAGGCTATGAGCCAAACCGGCCCGACACCGCACATCTACCCTCAGCATACACCAAAAAACAGACGGCAGGCGTTAAAGTCTCAAAACGTCCGTCCGAAGCCTTTTTCCGTCCATTCCAACCCATAGAGAGCCAAGGGGTAATTTATACCGTGGTTATCTACAGTCAAAATTTTTTTATCCTTTCATCCTTTCAAAATTCAAATGAGCGGCTATGCGGTTCTTCATATGCCTTTCCATCTTCACTGTCTGCGCTTTATTGCAAAAAGTTGAATAAAATCAGCTCAATAG
>JAUNTE010000235.1 GCA_030538855.1 Oscillospiraceae bacterium | reverse complement strand
CTGTGCAACGCGCGCCTAGGAAGCGTGGTGCTGCTTTATAAAATGGGGTTTGTTTCTTTTGGAAAAGCTTGTCTTCAAAGGGAAATGATGGACAAGCTTTAAAAATGTTCCACGTGGAACATGGCACTTCAAATAAAAGTTTGATTTGATACACCGGAATAAAAACAGAAAACCACATATCCTTTATAAAAGGCGGATGTGTTCCACGTGGAACATTTTCAAAGCTTTTTCTCACAGAGAGATGATTTTTTATAAGAGATATGGTAAAATGAAAAACGTTCCTCATATTAGAAGGAAAAGAAGGGGAGAACAAGATGGGAAAAGTAATCACGGTGGCAAATCAAAAAGGCGGCGTGGGGAAAACCACTACGGCAGTAAATTTGGCCAGCGCGGTCGCGTCGATTGGGAAAAAAGTATTGCTGATCGACCTTGACCCGCAAGGAAATACGACCAGCGGTTTTGGCATTCAAAAACGCAGCGTGACCGCCAGCATTTATGATGTGTTGACGGGAGAAAAAGAGGCGCGGGAGGCCATTGCCCCAACGAAGTACCGGGTGGATGTGATCCCTTCTAATATTCAGTTGTCCGGCGCAGCCATTGAACTGATCGAACTGCCCCGGCGTGAGGGGCGCCTGCGCGAGGGGATCGCGGGTATCATAGAAAATTATGATTTTATCTTTATTGATTGTCCGCCCTCTTTAGATCTGTTGACACTGAACGGGCTGTGCGCCTGCGATACGGTATTGATCCCGATCCAATGTGAATTTTTTGCATTGGAAGGCCTTTCAGAGTTGATGAGCACCATCCGTAACGTAAAAGCAAAATACAATCCCTATCTCGATATTGAGGGTATTGTTTTGACCATGTACGACGGCAGGCTCAATCTGACGCTGCAGGTAGTCAACGAAGTGAAAAAGCATTTTGGCAATAAGCTTTATAAAACCACCATTCCCCGCAATGTCCGTCTGTCTGAAGCGCCCAGTTTCGGCGCGCCGGTGAATTTTTACGACCCCGCTTCAAAAGGGGCCGAGGCCTATCTGGATTTAGCGGTAGAATTTGTGAAGAATAATAAATAAAAAGGAGCGTGAAAAGATGGCGGCAAAAAAAGGTGGGCTTGGCCGGGGGCTGGACAGCCTGTTTATCGACAGCGGCGGCAGCGTGGCCGCGCCCAGCGTAATTAAGATGTCTGAGATCGAACCGGATAAAGAGCAGCCCAGAAAAATATTTGAAGATGAAAGCCTGGCAGAGCTGGCGGCCAGTATTGAAGAACACGGCGTTTTGCAGCCCATTGCGGTGCGGCCGCTGCCTGCGGGCGGTTACCGCATCATTGCGGGTGAACGGCGCTGGCGGGCGGCACGGCTGGCAGGGCTGAAAGAGATACCCGCCGTGGTAAAAGACGTGAGCGACAGCGAGGCCATGGAATTGGCGCTGATCGAGAACCTGCAGCGGGAGGATCTGGACCCGGTGGAAGAGGCCGAAGGTTACCGCCAGCTGATGGACCGCTGCGGGCTGACCCAGGAGGAAGCGGCCAAACGGCTGGGGAAAAGCCGTGCCGCCGTCGCCAACAGTTTAAGGCTTTTGGGGCTTCCTTTAAAAGCGCGGGAATGGCTGCGTGAAGGCAAACTCTCTTTCGGGCATGCCAAAGTGATTTTGGGGCTGGAGAGTGAAGAACTGCGGCTGGAGGCGGCCCGTACGGTGATAGAAAAAGAACTGAACGTGCGGGAAACCGAGACGCTTTGTAAAAAGCTGAAAAAGCCCATACCGGCGCCCAAGACAAAAATGCCTGAGCCCGCCCTGCCCGCAGAGGTGGCCCTTGCGCTGAAAGAGGCGCTGGGTACCGAGGTGAAGCTGCAATATAAAGAGGGCAAAGGTGCGCTGACAGTGCATTTTTACAGTGACGCCCAACTGAGGGCGTTTGCCAATCTATTGGGACAATATGATAAGGAGAATGGGGCACATGCTTGATATAAAGTTTGTACGGGAAAACCCGGAAGCGGTAAAAGAAAATATCAAAAAAAAGTTTCAGGACGCAAAATTGCCGCTGGTGGACGAGGTGCTGCAGCTGGACGCAGAAAAAAGGGCGGTAATGGGCGAGGCCGACGCGCTGCGCGCCAGCCGCAACCGGCTTTCTAAACAGATCGGGGCGCTGATGGGCCAGGGCAAACGTGAAGAGGCCGAAGCGATAAAAACGCAGGTGACCGAGCAGGCCGACCGCCTGAAAGAGCTGGAAGAAAAAGAGGCCGAGCTGGAAGAGGCCGTGCTGACGCGGATGATGACGATACCCAATATGATCGACCCCAGCGTACCGGTGGGGAAGGACGACAGTGAAAACGTAGAAGTAAAACGTTATGGAGAGCCTAAAATACCGGAATTTGACATCCCCTATCACACAGAGATCATGGAGGCTTTCAACGGTATCGATCTGGACAGTGCGCGCAAGGTGGCGGGCAACGGTTTTTATTATCTGATGGGGGATATTGCCCGGCTGCATTCAGCGGTGCTGAGCTATGCGCGCGATTTTATGATCGACCGCGGCTTTACCTACTGCATCCCGCCGTATATGATCCGTTCTAATGTGGTGACAGGCGTGATGAGCTTTGCTGAAATGGACGCCATGATGTATAAGATAGAAGGGGAAGACCTGTATCTCATCGGTACCAGCGAACATTCGATGATCGGCAAGTTTATTGATACCATATTAAAAGAAGAAGAACTGCCGAAGACCCTGACGAGCTATTCGCCCTGTTTCCGCAAAGAAAAAGGGGCCCACGGCCTGGAGGAACGGGGCGTATACCGTATCCATCAGTTTGAAAAACAAGAGATGATCGTGGTGTGCAGACCGGAAGAGAGTATGCAGTGGTTTGAAAAATTGTGGCAGAATACCGTCGATCTGTTCCGCAGCATGGATATCCCGGTGCGGACGCTGGAATGCTGTTCAGGCGATCTGGCCGATTTAAAAGTGAAATCCATCGACGTAGAGGCGTGGAGTCCCCGGCAGAAAAAATATTTTGAGGTGGGCAGCTGCTCCAATTTAGGAGACGCGCAGGCCCGGCGGCTAAAAATACGGGTGAGCGGCGCGGAAGGTAAAAAATATTTTGCGCACACCCTGAATAATACTGTGGCCGCACCTCCCCGTATGCTGATCGCGTTTCTTGAAAACAACCTGCAGGCTGATGGAAGCGTCGCCATTCCTTTGGCGCTGCGGCCTTATATGGGCGGCAAAGAGAAACTGGAACGCTGCTGATTGGTAAAAAATGGAATATACCCGGAGCTTTTCCGGGTATATTTTTTTATATGGACGGCATGATAACAGGAGGCGCTGCGGCGCGGGGAGAAAGAAAAAATGCAAAGGCAAACGGGCGGTTTGTATATGCGTACAAAAAAAGAAAAGCCTGTAAAGAAAAAAGAGGCCCGGTATGCGGAAAACGCTTGACAAAGCCTGTCATCTTTTATATAATAGCTAATGCACTGAAAATTTAATGTGCGCTGATATGGCGGTATAGCTCAGCTGGCTAGAGCAACCGGTTCATACCCGGTTTGTCGTTGGTTCAAGTCCAATTACCGCTACCAATACAGAGCTTAGGTGAATCTTACAGGATGCCGCTTGCAATAGCGGGTGGTGTGAGGTCCTGTGAATCCACCTAAGCTCTGTTAGAAAAAGGCCCGTTGGTCAAGCGGTTAAGACGCCGCCCTTTCACGGCGGAATCATGGGTTCGATTCCCGTACGGGTCACCA
>JAUNTE010000234.1 GCA_030538855.1 Oscillospiraceae bacterium | reverse complement strand
CAATTGGCACATCCGCAGCGCCGCCAAACAGGCCGCGTCCTTCTCTTCGGCCCGCCGGTATATAAACGCGTCCTCTTGCCCCGGCATAACGCCCCTCCTCCCTTTTTGCCGCCCTGCCTCTATTCCGTCCCCTTCCGCCAAAAGGCAAAGGGCCTTAAAGCGGCCGTCGTTTTCTCAGCCGGGGCGGCATGGGCGTATAAAACCCTTCCGCCGCGTTTTATGCGGCAACACGCTTTTGCCCGGCCGCTGCCGCCCGTCATCTTTAGTTCTACACAAGGCGAGCGATGGTTTCTTCCAACCGTTTTTGCTCCGTCAAATACCGTTTTTGCAGCTTTAAAAATTTGTTCAGCTCTTTCTCCACAAATTCCCGCTGCTCTTCATAAGGCACATAATCGATATAGTAATCCTTAAACAGTTCCGCGCTTATCGTCAGTTTAGAAGTCCCGTCCGCCAAATCGGCCACAAGCTGCCTGCGCAGGGCGGCAAAATAACAGTTGTAAAATTGCAGGTCAATGGGGCGCTGCGGGTCTTTTTTATCCGTCAGTACCAGACAAAGGTTGCTGGCAGTAAATTTTCCGCTGATATAGTGCGACCTGCCCAAAGAGCCCGCCGCCTTTACCGCATAGACGATGGCCTCGGCATCATAGCTGTAGGCGCAGTGGGTCTTCCATTTTTCACCCGCCGTCACAAACGGGTACCGCCCCTCTATATTATTTTCGCTTGCAAGGGCGCCTTCTTCGATCTCAAACAGATCGCCTATTCTCACCATCTCATAGTTGCTGTCGCGTTTTTCCGGTACGCCCGCACAGTTCAGCACATCTTTTTTATAGATCTTTTTCTTGCGGCATACCCCGGGTATCTCTTTTGCGTTAAAAACCGCCCCCATGATCCCGTTTTCTATCTTTTCCCAGGTTTTGTTTTTATCGATACGCCCTTTGTGCTGCACGCTGATAAACCCGTCGTCCTCCAAATCATAAAACAGCACTTCGTCCTCTTTTTGATGCGGCGTTTTTGTAAAGCCAAAAATCGAGGCGTTTACCGTTCTTTTCTGCTCTGAAAATAATTTGTTCGGCATTTTGATCACATAGTCCAGCTTTGCCATGGATAAAACTTTTTGCGTCAGACCGTTGCCCTGATTATGCGTCAGGGTGGGCGTCGGCATGATGATCACGAGCTTTCCGTTATTGTCCAGATATTTCAGCGCCTGCAGGGTAAATTTAATGGGGTTGTTATTTTCATAGGGCGGGTTGATGATTACCCGGGTAGGATGCTTTTTGCGGATATACTCAAAAAGCTCTCTGTCAGCCTGCCCCGCATCTAAAAGGCTGCTGCGGTACAAAAGGTCAGCCTGTGCGTTCCCGTGCAGAAACATATTGCAGCAGGCCAAGGCGTACAGCACGGCGTCTGTTTCAAACCCTATCAGCTGCTCTTCTTTGATGTGCCGTATTTTCTTTTCATCGCCGTGCGCCGCCGCAATCATCGTCTCCATCGCTTCCATCAAAAATCCGCCTGAACCGGTACAGGTGTCCAGCACAACGTCGTCCGGTGAAAGCCGGGCAAGGCGCACCATCAGCTCTTTGATATGGTCGGGGGTCAGGATAATATTTTTATTGTCCACCTTGCCCGCCCGTGAAAGAAATATCTTGTACGCCCGCCCCAGGATATCCTGCTTTTCCTCATTTAAAAAAGGGTAAAAGATCTCCTTTTCTATCTTGCTGATGATGCCTTTATATTCCGGCAGCGGATAATCCACCTGTTTTAAAAAAGAGAATCTGTCCCGCCAGCTGAACGCCCTTGAAAACGGGCTGCCGCCGCCTTCCAGTTCCTCTGTGATGGCTTTCAGCACTTCTTCGTTCAAATTTTGGGCCTCAAGAGGCGGCACGCCGGCATCTTTTGGGGGGTGCGGCGCTTGAATATTACGATAAATACTGCGAAAATTTTGATTTTTCAGCGCAATCATCAGCCCCGAGAAAAAAAGGCTTCTGTCGGTGTCGCGTATCTTATTCCCATTATTGAACTGCCGGTTCAGGTCTTTCATCACGTTGATCATGGCCTCGTCCGTGACGCGCTCTCCATGTTTCGCTTCAAGATACCGCCGCCTGATATGCAAAAGCGGCATCAGCGTCTCGGTCTCACACAGCAAGGTGATCTCCGTCTTCTCCCGCTCTTTTAAATAATATGTGGCTTTTATCTCTTCCGCGCTCTGCCCCGACACCGCTATGCCGATCACATCCTCCGTGATATGATTATGCGCCATATAATGCCGCGTCTCCCGCTGGGCGGCAGGGTGGTCGTCCGCCTTGGCCTCTGCCACAATACAGTAATCGCCGTTGTCCAGAAAAAAATCAGGATAGCCCGCAAAGGCGGTCCCTTTTTTAGAGGTAAAGCCAAAGCGTGAAGGAATCGCGGATTTTTCTATAAATATATCAGTGCCGTAATAGCTGCGGAATATATTTTCCGTGACAGTTTCACTGGGCTTGCTCTTTTCCATAATTCCTCCATTGGCGTCAAAGATGTTGGTCGTTTTCTATTATAAGATGTTATCAAGGCAAATTCAATCTCAAAACCTTTCCATCCCCGCAAACGCGTTTTCGTCCCCGGTGTCTTTTCTCCCGCGCCTGTCCGGCGCTTATCAGCCTTTTGCCAAGAAAGCGAAGACCGGCAAAATGCCCGTCTCCGCTTTCTTGAACCGCCAAGCCGCCGCCCTTTTAAAACGCCCGGCCCGGCGTTTTTCTCCTTATCAAAATGTCATACAGGCAAAAGCTGTTTTTTGATTGCGACTCATTCCCGCGCTATTTTCAGGCAAGCTCTAAGCGCAATCCCTCCACCGCTACCCGGATGGCCCGTTCAGTGTCGTGCGTCTCCTGCTGGTCAAGCCTCGCGGCCTCGCGCTCCTGGTTCCACACCGTTAAAAGCACGGTTGCCGCACGCGCGCCCAGCGCGGCGCAAACCGTATACAGCGCCGCCGATTCCATCTCGCTGGCAAGGCAGCCCCCGCGCTTCCATGCCTCCCACTTTTGCTGCAGTTCATAACTTACCGGCATACGCGCGGGGCTGTGCTGGCCGTAAAAGCTGTCTTTGCACTGCACCACCCCGGTATGGCACCGGTACCCATATTTCTGCGCCGCCGCATACAGTTTTGTGCAGAGCGCAAAATCCGCCACGGCCGGAAATTCAACCGGCAGATATTCTCTCGACGTGCCCTCCATACGGATGGCCCCGGTTGCGATCACAATATCTCCAGCCTGTACGTCAAGCTGCATTCCCCCACAGGTGCCCACCCGCACAAAATTACGCACCCCCAGCTGATACAGTTCTTCCACGCAGATAGCCGCCGAGGGGCCGCCGATGCCTGTTGAACATACCACTACCGGTTTTTCCGCTATCCGCCCCAAAAAGCTATTGTATTCCCTGTTTTGCCCCAGGGGCTGCGGGCGCTCCAGCATCGCGGCTATTTTCGGCGTCCGTCCGGGGTCTCCGGGCAAAATCGCATATTCCGCGCCCTCCAGCTGTTCCCTGCACAGCCCGATATGATACATCACGTCCCGCTGCTGCATACTGTCGCCTTCCTCTCTTTTCATCCGCCGCGCGCCGGCCATTTTTGAAACCGGACGTCCTGCTTTTTTCAGCCGAACGTTTCACACGGCCTACCTGTGCCTTAAGTCTTTTACCCCTTCGCAATAAGGATACGGCAAAAAGGTCTGTGGGCTTTTCTCTCTTTAAAAGGTAGCTTCCAAAAAC
>JAUNTE010000233.1 GCA_030538855.1 Oscillospiraceae bacterium | reverse complement strand
CAAACGCAGAAGCGCTATACCAAAAAGGATCATAAGGAGGAAGAAGAAAATGGCTGAGGCAATTAAAAACCGGTATGAATTTGTGGTGCTGTTCGATGTGGAGAATGGCAACCCCAACGGCGACCCCGACGCGGGCAATATGCCGCGCATCGACCCCGAATCAGGCTATGGGCTGGTGACGGACGTTTGTTTGAAAAGAAAGATACGCAATTATATCGAGACGGTAAAAGAGGGAGAGGCGGGCTACCGCATCTATATCAAAGACGGCGTCCCCCTGAACCGCAGCGACGCCGAGGCTTACGCTTACTTAGGCACCGATGAAAAAAAGGTAAAAGAGGATAAAAAGAAAGACGCTGAACTTGACCGTAAAATACGGGATTTTATGTGCCAGAACTTTTATGATATCCGTACCTTCGGCGCTGTGATGACGACGTTTGTCAAAGCGGCGCTCAACTGCGGGCAGGTACGGGGGCCGGTGCAGCTGGGGTTTGCCCGCTCAGTTGAGCCGCTCATCCCGCAGGAGGTGACCATCACCCGCGTCGCCATAACCACCGAGGCGGATGCGGAGAAAAAAGGAACTGAGATGGGCCGCAAATATATCATCCCCTATGGTTTATACCGTGTGGAAGGTTATATTTCGGCAAATCTGGCGCGTAAGACTACCGGCTTTTCAGAAGACGACCTGGCGCTTTTGTGGCAGGCGATCATCAATATGTTTGAGTATGACCACAGCGCGGCCCGCGGTAAAATGGCGGTGCGTGAGCTGATCGTCTTTCAGCATGACAGTGAGCTTGGGTGCGCCCCGGCCTATAAGCTGTTTGAAACGGTACAGGTAAAACGGCGGCAGAACGTGACGCTGGCCCGTGCCTACAGCGATTATGAAGTGAAGGTGGATACGGAAAGCCTGCCTGCCGGCGTACGCTGTACGCGTATGATATGACGGCGGAGGAAGACTACCTCACCCTTTCGGGCCTGCAGCATTTCACCTTTTGCAGAAGGCAGTGGGCGCTGATTTTTATTGAGCGGCAATGGGCTGAAAACCTGCGCACCGTGGACGGGCATCTGTTCCATGAGCGCGCCCACGACGCCCAACAGACGGAAAAGCGGGGCGGCACCCTCATCACCCGCGGTATGCGGGTGGTGTCGCACCGCCTCTGTGTAACAGGGGTATGCGATATCGTCGAATTTCATCAGGACGAAAAGGGTGTCACCCTGTTTGGCTGGGAGGGACGCTGGCAGCCGTACCCGGTAGAATATAAAAAAGGGGCCCCGAACGCCTTTGGCGCAGACGAGCTGCAGCTGTGCGGGCAGGCAATGTGCCTTGAGGAGATGCTGGCGTGCGAAATACCCGAGGGCAGCCTTTTTTATGGCGAGCCGCGCCGCCGTGTGAAAGTGGCGTTTACCGCAGAACTGCGTGAAAAAGCCGAGGCGATGCTTGCCGGGATGCATGATTTATACCGGCGCGGCTATACGCCCAAGGTGAAACCGACGAAAAGCTGCAACGCCTGTTCGTTAAAAGAGGTATGTCTGCCGAAACTGCAAAAAACAACTTCTGTGCAGGCGTATCTGCAAAAAAGTATGGAGGACGGCGAATGAGAAAGCTTTTGAATACGCTGTTCGTCCTTTCAGAGGACAGCTACCTCGCTTTGGAGGGCGAGACGGTTTTGATACTGTGCGGGGAAGAGAAGCGCGGGCAGTTTCCCCTGCACACCCTGCAAAGCATCCTGAGCTTTTCCTATAAAGGGGCCAGCCCAGCGCTGATGGGGGCCTGCGGCGCCCGTGGCATAGACCTTGCCTTTCTTTCACCGCGCGGGCGCTTTTTGGCCCGCGTCTCAGGAGAGGACCGGGGAAACGTGCTGCTGCGAAAAACACAGTACCGTGTTTCAGATGATGAGAACCAAAGCTGCCGGCTGGCGCGCAGCTTTATCTTCGGAAAACTGTATAACTGCCGGTGGAGCCTGGAACGCACTGTCCGGGACTATCCGCTGAGGGTGGATGCTGAAGCGCTGAAGAGGGCTTGCACGTCGCTGAAAGAGACCCTTGCCCCGGTGCTGGAGACAGAGGACATGGAGATGTTGCGGGGGCTGGAGGGCAAAGCCGCGACGGCTTATTTTTCGGTTTTTAACGAGCTGATTTTAAATCAGAAAGAGACGTTTTCGTTTACCGCCCGTACCCGCCGTCCTCCGCTTGACCCTCTCAACGCGCTGCTTTCGTTTGCGTACAGCCTGTTGGCGGGAGATTGCGCCGCAGCGGCGGAGAGCGCGGGGCTGGACGCATATGTGGGCTTTCTGCACCGCGACCGCCCCGGCCGCGCCTCGTTGGCGCTGGATTTGATGGAGGAGCTGCGGGGTGTGCTGGCCGACCGGTTTGTGGTGGGGCTCATCAATCAAAAAACAATCACCGGGCGGCATTTTACAAAAAGTGAAAACGGCGCGGTGCTGCTGAACGACGAGGGCCGTAAATTGTTTTTGACCGCATGGCAGAACCGAAAGCGCGAGGAACTGACGCACCCGTATATAAAAGAAAAAATGCCGTGGGGGTTGGTACCGTATCTACAGGCGCTGCTGCTGGCAAGATACCTGCGCGGCGATTTGGATGGATATCCGCCGTGTTTATGGAAGTAGGTGGGGGCAAATGTTGGTATTGATCACCTATGACGTCAACACCGAAAATGCCGCCGGTAAAAAGCGGCTGCGGCAGGTGGCGAAAGCGTGCGTCAACATGGGGCAGCGGGTGCAGAACTCAGTGTTTGAATGTGTGCTGGACGCGGGACAGTGCAAGCTGCTGAAGAAAAAGCTTTGCGGTATCATCGACGAGGAAAAAGACAGCCTGCGGTTTTATTATTTGGGGAACCATTATGAGACGAAGACAGAACATTTCGGCGCAAAGCCCGGTTATGAGCCGGAGGGCGTGCTGATGGTGTAAAAAGGCGGTGCGAAGGGGAAGCTCTCATAAAATCCCGGCAGGCTTCGCACCGGAAAATTTGCAGGATCGTGTCGATAAAAGTCTTTTTGTAAAAGGGTAAATGATAATAGTGTAAATTGAAAGAATGCTTTTGTATAAAACGCCTGGTTTATAAAAAGTTTTTTGTACGGTTTTGCTGTCGCGCCCCGCACGGGGCGCGTGGATTGAAATAGCTTTATGCGGTCATAATTGTGACCGTCGAACTGTCGCGCCCCGCACGGGGCGCGTGGATTGAAATCTGCGCTTATAGGCCGTGAAGCAAACGTATTTTACGTCGCGCCCCGCACGGGGCGCGTGGATTGAAATGTTTTGAGTTTGCATGAGGATTTTATGTACTCTAGTCGCGCCCCGCACGGGGCGCGTGGATTGAAATGCGTTAAGGAGTACGACGCGGCTGAATATGGTTTGGTCGCGCCCCGCACGGGGCGCGTGGATTGAAATTACATATATAGATAATTTAGGAGAGGAGGTAAATGTCGCGCCCCGCACGGGGCGCGTGGATTGAAATGAAAGCTGAAGTAGTGGGACAGGCCACAATAGAACGTCGCGCCCCGCACGGGGCGCGTGGATTGAAATTGTGCTACGGTCGTTACCTGTCTAAGCCTGTGCGGCGTCGCGCCCCGCACGGGGCGCGTGGATTGAAATGTGCCCGCAGGAACACTTGAAACTGTATGTGTCCCGTCGCGCCCCGCACGGGGCGCGTGGATTGAAATATGTGTGTGGGCCATATCCGCACGCCGACAAATTCGTCGCGCCCCGCACGGGGCGCGTGGATTGAAAT
>JAUNTE010000232.1 GCA_030538855.1 Oscillospiraceae bacterium | reverse complement strand
GCCGACCCGGCCTTGTTTCTTTTATGGCTGTCCATGAGTTATGGCTTTACAAACTTTGCGTGGATATGGCTGTGGCTCGATCGGGACGGCCATGCGCTGGAATGGTCTTTGCTGATCGTCTCAGGGTGGTTTTGCAGTGCGCTGCTCTCGCAAAACTTCGGCGCCGGGATGTCGCTCATCCACATCTCCCGCGGCACGGCCGATTATCACGGCGTTATGGCGCTGCTGCTGTTTATTGGATATGGAATATTGATCGTATATAACGTCCGGCACCCGCAGCGCAAGGCTCCGCTCGGTTGGATACTTGCAATTGGCATCCTGGTACAGTTTGGCTGGGAGTTTGTATTGGCCGTAACCGGCATCCGTAACCAAAGCCTCAATACGCTTATCATCAATTCTCTTTTAGAAACCAATATGGGGCTTCCGTATCTATATCTTATCCACCGCTTTTTTCATAAACGATGGGGTGAAAACTTAAAGCCTGCCGCCGGCTGCTGATTTGCATATGCAAACCGTCAAACGGCGGTACGCGGCGTATCCGCCCTCAGACGCTTTATTTTCTTCACCTCAGCCTTTTTCATAATCTTATAAATTTTTTCAGCAGTTGCACTGCAGACAGATAAGATTTTTAAAACCCGTAAAATACGACTTGTTTATTTTAAACGCCGCCCAAAAGATTTTGGGCGGCGTTTTTGCGTGGATGAGAAGTACACTTAAAAAAAATTGCAAAAACACGGCATAGTTTTATAAAAAAGCGGCCAATGAGCCAGCATGGCCACACCGCGGCCCTGGAGGAATCCTTTTTCCCAAAAGGCTCTCGGATAGCTTGGATGCCGGGCAGCAGAAAACGCCTGTCACAGGCTGTCCTTTCAAACGAAACAAATCAGCAGGGGCGTAACGGATGAAAACAAAAAGCGGCGGCTAAAACTCTCTGTAAAAAGCCGCCCGCCTGAAACCGTCAGGGGGGCCCTGATAAAACCGCAAGTCTCCGCGAAGTAAGACATATCGGCACTGACACACCGTTTCTGTATGCTTTAATAATCCCACTGTAGGCCGGACGCCTTTTTCTCTTGTAGGTATCATATCGGTTTTGCTGTGTACAATAACGAATATCACAAAAAAAGGAGCAAACCTATGATGCCTGAACATGAAAATTTTTCCTATCCAAAAATCCTCCCGCAAATGCTGGCCGATTATGAAGTTTATCTGCGTGATGAAGAGCGGAGTACGAACACAATCACAAAATATGTGCGCGACCTGAAGGCTTTTTTTTCATTTATAAATGGACAGGAGTTCACAAAAGCGCTTGTGCTGGAATGGAAAAATACGCTGACGGCAGCCTACGCCCCGGCCAGCGTTAACTCTATGCTGGCGGCGGTAAACGGTTTTTTAGTTTGGGCTGGTTTTCCGCAGTACAAAGTGAAGCCGCTGAAAATTCAAAAAGAGATTTTCACCAAGCCTGAAAAGGAATTGACCCGGGAAGAATATCTGCGGCTGATAAAAGCCGCAAACGCACAAAATAACCGCCGCCTCGCCCTGCTGATCGAAACCATTTGCGCCACCGGCATACGGGTATCGGAACTGCGCTTTATCACAGTAGACGCTATCAAGACAGCCCGCGCCGTTGTGGATTGCAAGGGCAAAACCCGCATCGTATTCCTGCCGAACAACTTATGCCGCGCTCTTCGCTCTTATTGTTATGAGCAAAAAATCAAAAGCGGCGTGATCTTTTGTACCAAAAACGGGATGCCCCTTGACCGTTCCAACATCTGGCGCGACATGAAAGCTTTGTGCCAGCGCGCGCATGTACAGCCTGAAAAAGTTTTTCCGCACAATCTTCGGCATCTGTTTGCCCGGACGTATTATACGCTGGAAAAAGATATTTCCCGGCTGGCTGATCTGCTGGGCCATTCCAGCATCGCCACCACCCGTATTTACACGATGGAGAGCGGCGCAGAGCATGTGCGGCAGCTTGAGCGGCTGGGGCTTGTACCCGCTTAAAAATAAAAAACCACATAACGTCGGTTATGTGGTAATGCAGACAAAAAATACATAAATTATATATATTTATTTTAGCATAGTCACAGAAGAAATACAATCTTCTGTTGATATCATGCGAAAAAAGCGCGAAAAAACAAACCGGCTGAAAGAAATATTTTCACCGGATCATTTTTCGCGCTCTTTGTTTGTTATGCGCACGAATCTTTTACTTGTAACCGGCTTTATTTAAAATGTAGCTGCGATTTATTGTTCCATAGCTGTTTTTTAAAAGTATAAAAACGAATGGTGTTACCACATAACCGACGTTATGTGGTAACACAGACATATTGGCGGCAATCCGTCCCCTTATGGCGGACTTTGGGGCCTCACCGGCCCTTTTGAATAAAAGTTGAGGAGAGTAGAACATGAGCACAGACGACATCACCCAAACCGAATTTGTCAATCAGGCTCTTGCCTCCGTCTCAGAAATGGACGGAAAGTACCTGACCTTTTGGACAGACAAGCAGCTCTTCGGTATCCCAATCAGTGACGTGGTACAGATCGTAGGAATGCAGGAAGTCACCAAGCTCCCCAATTTTCCCGCTTACATCAAGGGGATCATCAATCTGCGTGGAATCATCATCCCGCTGATCGACGTGCGGTTACGGCTCAACAAACCTGAAACTGTATATACTGAGCGAACCTGTATCATCGTCACTTCTATCCGCGAAAAAGAAATCGGCTTTATCGTGGACACAGTAAACGAGGTAACGGCTATCGACAAAGGGCAGATCGTCCCACCGCCCAGCGTATCCGGCGACGGCCAAAACGCTTATCTCACCGGTGTTGCAAATCAAGAGGACAAAGTTGTGCTTTTGATGGACGCGGCAAAACTATTATCTGACGATATTGTAGACAGCTTAATTAAAAACGGAGGAAATAAAAATGTTTAAAAGTTTGAAAAAAATCAGCACCAAACTGATTATCAGTTTTATCATTGTTACGATCATTTCCAGCATCTCCGGTATCCTCGGGCTGTTTATGCTTCAAAACACCGACACGCAATATGGCGAAGCTCTTATAACCAACGGCTTTTCTCAGGGAGACATCGGCCAATTCAACACATACATGAATAAGGGTGCCGCTCTTGTTCGTGATATTGTGCTGCAAACCGATCAGAACGATATAAAAGCTTCTCAGCAAGAACTTGAGAACGTCTCTGCAATGGTAAATGATTCACTTACAAGGCTCAAGCCCAACTGCCAGACGCCTGAAGAGCTTTCACTTATCAGCACCATTGAGACAAATCTGGCAGCCTACCGCGCATCCCGCGACAAGGTCATCCAGCTCGGTCTAAAAAATCAAAATGACGAAGCTATGAAAATTTTCTACAATGAGACACGTCCTATCCTGCTGGCCACAACGGATGCCGGAGATCAGTTGATGGCGTTAAACGTCCAGATGGGAAACGAGGTTTCCAATAACCTGTCTAACAGCGCCAGTATCACGATGATCCTTGTCATTGTGATTATTGCCGCCGCTGCTTTCATCTCTATCTTATTTGCAATTTTGATGGCAAAGGGCATTTCCAAACCGATCATTGCGGTACAAAAAGCAGCCGGTCAGTTAGAACAAGGCGATTTGCAAATCGACATACATACGGATATGAAAGACGAAATTGGCCAAATGTCAAATTCTTTTATGGCGGCTGCAGCTAAAATCCGCGCATATATCAACGATATTTCCCTGGTACTTTCAGAAATCGCTT
>JAUNTE010000231.1 GCA_030538855.1 Oscillospiraceae bacterium | reverse complement strand
GAGTATCTGGCGCTGCTGGACCATGACGACGTGCTGGCCCCCCACGCGGTATATGAGATGTCAAAGGCCATAGCCGCTGGCGGGGCGGCTTTTTTGTATAGCGATGAAGCGCTGTTTAAAAAGGATATTCGCCGCCCGCTGGTGGGACATTTTAAACCGGATTATTCAGAAAGCTATCTTTTGAGCTGTAATTACATCTGTCATTTGGCGGTGTTTAAAAAAGAGCTGTTTGAAAAAGCGGGCGGGTTTGACAGCGCCTGCGCGGGCAGCCAGGACCATGACCTGTTTCTGCGGCTGATCGAGGCGGGCGGCCCGCCGGTGCATCTGCCCAAGGTGCTGTATTACTGGCGGGTGCATGAGGCCTCTACCAGCGGCGGAACCGGCGCCAAACCCTATGTGACGGCGGCGGCCATACGGGCTATCGAGGGGCATCTGCGCCGCACCGGGGCAAAGGCGGCGGTGAGCGAAGGGCTTTTTCCCAGTACTTACCGCGTGAAATACCAGCTGGAAAAGAAACCTCTGGTATCTGTTTTGATACCGAATATGGACCATACCGGCGATTTGGAAAAAGCGCTTAGTTCTATTTATGAAAAAACTTCTTACCGTCCGTTTGAGATCCTGATCGCTGAGAACAATTCACAACTGCCCGAGACCTTTGCCTATTATGAAAAGCTGCCTCAAAAATATCCCGAGGCGAGGGTGATCTATTATCAGGGCGCGTTTAATTATTCCGCCATCAATAATTTTGCCCGGCGTGAGGCGAAGGGGGAGTATCTGCTGCTGCTGAACAACGATGTAGAGGTGATAAGCAGCGGCTGGCTTGAAGAGATGGTGGGCAGGTGCAGCCAGCCCGGCGTGGGCGCGGTAGGGGCCATGCTTTATTATCCAGACGACACGGTACAGCACGCGGGCATCATCACCGGCCTGGGCGGTTACGCGGGCCATAATCAAAAATATCAAAAACGCGGCAAAAGCGGGTATATGTTCCGCCTGGCGGCGGCGCAGGAACTTTCAGCCGTGACAGGGGCCTGCATGCTGGTGCGTACAGAGGCGTACGACGAGGTGAGCGGTTTGGACGAAGGGTTTACGGTGGCGTATAACGACGTTGATTTTTGTCTGCGCCTGCGGCGCGCGGGGTGGCGCGTCATATTCACGCCCTATGCCGAACTTTATCATTACGAGAGCAAGAGCAGGGGGCTTGATGAAAAGGATAAGGCCAAGAAAGAACGCTTTGCCGCAGAGCAGAGGAGGCTTTACAACCGGTTTGGGGACAGCCTGAAAAAAGACCCCTTCTATAACCCCAATTTGACGCTGGACAGTGAGGACTTTGCGGAAAACCCGGTGCTTGACCGCGGCTAGGAGGCTGAAAAATGATAAAACTGGTTGCCGCCGATATGGACGGTACACTGCTGGACAGCCAAAAACAGCTGCCGCCGGATTTTTGGCAGACCTTTGACCGGCTGAAAGCGAAAGGCGTTTTATTTGTGGTGGCGTCGGGGCGTACCTATCCCACCCTGAAACGTAATTTTGAGCCGCGGGCCGCTGAGATGACGATGATTTGCGATAACGGCGGCGTGATCGGCGTACAGAACGAGCCGGTATATGTCAGCACCATCGCGCCCGCCCTGCGGCGGGAACTGCTGGAAGCCTGCGAAGAGATACCGGATATCCATTTGGCCGTCAGCACGCCCCATACCACCTATATGCTGCCATACCGGCAAAAACCAGAGGAAAAACGGATCATCGACCTCTCGTTCAAAGATGTAAAGGTGGTAAAAGACCTGTACGCCATCGAGGACGACGTCTGCCAGATCGCCATCTGCGATATACGGCACCCGGACAAAAACGCCTACCCTGTGTTATCGAAAAGGTTTGCCGGGCGGCTTGCGGTGCAGACCAGCGGCAGCTGGTGGATGGACGTGATGAATGCGGGCGTTTCAAAGGGCAGCGCGCTTACCCGGCTGCAGAAAATGCTGGGCGTTACCGCGGAAGAGACAATGGCTTTTGGAGATTTTGACAACGATATCCAGATGCTGAGCGTCGTGGGAGAAAGCTATGTGATGCAGAACGCGCCGGCGCACATGTTTCAGTATGGAAAGCATACCGCGCCCTCCTGTGATGAATACGGCGTCACACAGGTGATAAGGCGGGAAATATTGGGGGACTGCATATGAAAAAATATTGTTGGCTGATATTGGGGGCGGGCCGGGCCGCGGCTGATATGGCCCGGGCGCTGCAGGAGGAAAACGGCGAAATTTACGCCGTGGCCGCGCGCAGCCCTGAAAAAGCCCGCGCCTTTGCCGAAAAATACCATATCGAAAAGGTGTACGGGGATATGGAGGAGGCCTTGCAGGACAAAAAAACAGATATTGTCTATATTGCAACGCCCCACGACAGCCATTATGAATGGATGAAAAAAGCCGCCGGGCAGGGCAAGCATATCCTTTGTGAAAAATCCATCACCGTCAACGCCTGGCAGCTGCTGGAAGTTTACGCCATGGCAAACCGCAGCGGCTCGATTGTGGCGGAGGCCATGACGCTGTATCATATGCCGTTATACCGCCAATTGGACGCGATTTTGAAAAGCGGGGCCCTTGGGGCGGTAAAACTGGTACAGGTGAACTTTGGCTCATGCAAGCCGGACGACCCGGAAGGCCGCTTTTTTTCAAAAGAATACGCGGGCGGCGCGTTATTGGATATTGGGGTGTATGCGCTGGCCTTTGCACGTTTCTTTTTGGCGGCGCAGCCCGGCGTGATTTTGACGACGCCCTGCTATTTTGAAACCGGCGTGGACGAACAGAGCGGCATCATTATGAAAAACGGCATGGGGCAGCTGGCCGTTACGGCCCTTACCATGCGGGCAAAGCAGCCGAAGCGCGGCGTAGTGTCCTGTGAGAAGGGGTATATTGAGATCGAAGACTATCCCCGCGCTGACAAAGCGGTGATTGTGTGGACAGAGAGCGGCAAAAGAGAAGAAATTTGCGCGGGAGAAACCGATATGGCGCTGCGGTATGAGATCAGAGACATGCAGGCCGCCGTACAGACGGGCAGGACGGAAACGCTTTTTTGCCCGTACACCGCCGACGTTATGCAGCTGATGGACCATGTCAGAACGCAGTGGGGCCTGCGTTATCCCTGTGAGAGGGAGAGACACTGAAATATACAGAAGGGAAAACCCGCGGGAGTTTCAGCTGCATTTAAAAGTGGACATACCTGAGGCGTGAAGACAAAATAAACAGAGAGAACAAACTGTAAAAATGAAAACTACCCACTGGCAGGCAAGGCCCGCGTTTGGCTTTCAAAAAGATACGGCGGGAACAAGCGCGGTGGGAGTTTTTGGCAGCGGTTGCGGCTTTGTAAAAACAAAATGCGGCGGCAGAAATAAATGCTGTAAAAGCCGAAAAGAAGCGGGCAGTTTTGCAGCTGATCGCCCGGTTGCCGTAATAGCGGTGAGGGCAGGGCCATTGAGACCACTTGTTTTACCGGCACGTTACGGCTTATTGCGCATCATAACTTCATGTTACTATCCACAACCCCTTTGTTTGTCTGGGCACCAATCGGTCACTGTTTTTCCATATTACATATAAGTTCATTCTACAAAAAACAGTGATCATACGCTTCTCAGCCTATCGATAAGCTGTTTGACATTTTTGTGCCTTGTTGTCAGAATAAAAAAGTGAAGGTGTATTTATTTTCTTTTGTCGGATAAGGCGCATGTGATAAACCTGAATTTTGAAAGGGGGGAAAGTATGAAAAAATATT
>JAUNTE010000014.1 GCA_030538855.1 Oscillospiraceae bacterium | reverse complement strand
CCTGAGAAAAAACGGGGGAAACGGGATGGAACAGCTGGAACAAAAAACGACTTGGATGGCCAAAGCCGCGCTGTGGCTGTTTTTGCTGGCCTTTGGAGGCATTTTTGTACAGATATGGCTGTTCAACGCCTCGTTCGGCTACTCGCCGTTTTTGCAGGCGGGGCTGATGGCATGCTGCCTGTTGGCCTTTTGGGCGTTGTATCTGCTTTTGAAAAAAACGGGCCTGCTGGGCCTGTTGTGCCGCCATAAATACCGCGTTATGCTGGCGGTGGTGCTGTGCGTTTTTGTGGTACAGCTGGCCGTAGGCTTTATGACGCGGCAGGAGCTGAACCATGATTACGGCAAGGTGTTCAACGGCGCTGTGATGTATGTGACCGACCGGGACAACCCGGAATTTTATGTATACGACAATTACCTGCACCACTGGCCCAACAATATGGGGGAATTTGCGTTTTTGGTGACGCTGTTTCGCGCGATGCAGGCGGTGGGGCTGGACTGCTTTTATGACGCCATGCTGCTGGTGGGACATCTTTGCTTTGCGCTGGCGGCCATATGTACTTTTTTGTATTTGGACAAAGCTTTCGGCGTGTGCGCGGCCTTTGCGTCGCTGCTGCTTTACGCGGCCTTTTTGGTGGTTTATGTGCAGTCGTCGGCGGTGTATACCGATACGATGTCCATCTGGTGCGCCCCCGCCGCGCTGTATGTGTTTGAGCGGGGCAAAACGGCCCGCCGTTTATGGGCGAGGCCGCTGCTGTGGGCGGGGTGCGGCGTTTTGCTGGCGCTGGGCGCGAAGATCAAGGGCTCGGTGCTGATCGTTTTGCTGGCGCTTTTATGCGAGGCCGCCGCCAACGGAAAATGGAAAAGGCTGCTGGCGGCGTTTTTGGCGGCGGCGGTGGGCTTTGGCGCGGCGTACGCGCTTTGCGGGGCCTATGACCGCGCTTTGCTGCTGGACCCGGAGAGGGTGGAGCGGGAGAGCCTGCCGGTGACGTTTTGGGTGATGATGGGGCTTTCAGGCGAAAACGGCACCTATACCCAGATCGATGAAGACATCACCGGCTGGGGAAGAAACCAGCAGGAGAAGCGTGAGATCAATTTAAACGAGATCAAGGCCCGCATTGGCCGGATGGGGCCAGTGGGTTATATGCAGTTTCTGCACAGAAAAACGACGCGTACCTTCGGCAGCGGCAACGCCGACATCAGCTATATGATGAGCCGGGGGCCGCTGCATCCCGAGAGGGCGGTTTATCAGGTTATTCTGCCGGAGGGCAGGCTTTACCGCTATTTTGACAATCTTACCCAGTGCGTCTACCTGCTGTTTTACCCCTTGGGGATATTTGCGGCGGGCCGCGCCCTGAAAAAGAGGGAACACGGGATATTGAGCCACACGGCGCCTTTTATTGCGCTGTTTGGGTTTTATCTGTTTATGCTGCTGTGGGAATCGAACCACCGGCAGCTGGTAAACCAGTGGCCGCTGTTTTTTATCGCGGCGGCGGTGGGGCTGTGCGCGCTGACGGACTGGATAAAAGAAAAGCGCGGGGCATACCGAAGAAAAAAAGCGGCGAGACTTGTAGAGGAAGGCTGAGAAGACGCCCTTTGGGAACGGGAGGCGCTGAGACGGGACGAACGGCAGGGCGCGGGCCGGGAATAAGGCGGAAAAGAGGAGGACGCGGCAGATGAAAAGTTACGCTACGCTGCAGCTGGAGCGGACACGCAGATGGTGGACGCTTTACTGGAGGGATATGGTGACGGGCGCGGCGGTGGGGGCCGTTTTGTTTCTGCTGATCTATGGCTTTACGCCGCTTAACCCCTGCAATGACGGGTGGATATATAACGGGTATATCGAGGACGATATCATTCAAAGCTATGCGGGTTGGCAGTATCTGCGCCAGGATGCGTGGCATCTGCCCCTGTGCTGGGCGAACAACGTGGCCGCCCCGACGGGGGCGAGCATGGCGTACACCGACGTGTACCCCCTGGCGGCGGTTTTTTTTAAGCTGCTTGGCCCGCTATTGCCTGCGACGTTTCAATATTTTGGGATCGTGAATTTTTTGAACTTCTGCCTGCAGGGGGCGATGGGCTGCCTGCTGCTGCGGCTGTTCAGTGAAAAAAGAAGTTTGTGCGCCCTGGGAAGCATACTTTTCTGCCTTGCCCCTGTGTTTGTGGAACGTGTTTTCAGACATACGGCGCTGGGGTCTCAATGGGTGATCCTGCTGGCGCTGTACCTGTATTTTTGGGCGCGGCGCACCGGCAGGCTGCCGGCGGCCGCCTTTGTTGTACTTTGCTGTCTGGCCCCGGCGGTACACGCTTATTTTCTGCCGATGGTGTTCGCTTTGCTTGCCGCCGCGCTGCTGGAGGATGTTTTGCGGAGGAAAAAGGTCCTGAAGGCCTTGCTGTGTTTTATCCTGTGTACGGCGGGGGCCCTGCTTTCGGCGTGGGGATTTGGCGTTTTAATGCCGCAGGAGGGTGCGATCGGAGGCTCTTACGGCGTATTTACCATGAATTTGAACGCGCTGTGGAACCCCACCAGTTTTGACTATCTCAGCAAACAGGGTTTTATGAACTGGTCGTCGCTCATCCCCATCAGCCCGCAGCTGCATTATAATTACGACGGGTTCAACTATCTGGCGGTGCTGGCCGTGTTTGGAGCCGTGCTGTTTATAAAAAAAGCCCGGGCCGGGCGGCATCCCGGCAAAAAGGCGGGGGCTTTTTTAAAAAGCCATTTGGGGCTGGTGCTGGCCTGCGCTGTAATGACGTTGTTTGCGCTGAGTAATGTGATCTCTTGGAACGCGGAGGTGCTGTTTTGTTATCCTCTGCCGGGGTTTGTGACGGACGTGTGCGGGATATTCCGTTCGTCAGGGCGTATCTTCTGGCCTGTCGGCTATCTGATTTTGCTGGCCGTCTGCACAGGCGCGATGCGCCTGCCGAAAAAATACTGGATGCAGCTGGCGGCCCTTTTGCTGCTTGCCGCGGTACAGACGGCCGACCTGTGGCCCGCTTTACAGCGAAAGCACGCGGATTTTGCCGGCGGCGCGCCGGAAGAGCCGGGTTATTACAACAGCGAAACGCTGCGCTTTTTTGCGGAAAACTATGAGAACGTGTTTTGTCTGGGTACGTTTATGGATTATCGCTTATCGGCCGCGTTTGTACGGTACCATCCCCAGGTGCAGACCAATCTGGTGTTTTTTAACCGGGGGACGTACAGCGATACGGAGATCACTTATATGGAACGGCTGCGTTGTCTGCTGGACGGCGGCGAGGTGGAGGGGGATACGCTTTATCTTTGCAGCGACGAAGGCACTTATAATGAGCTGATGTCTAATTTGGACCCCGACGCCAGGGGCTACCGGACAGACGGGCCGTATTATTTCATCTGCATCCCGAAGGAGGGGTGCCCCTTGACCGGGGAACTGCCCGAGACGGCAGGGGCCGCCGGGGACGCGGCAGACGCTTGAGAGGTATTCTGCCCAGGTTTACGGCAGGGGTGAGAGGCAGACAGGGGCGCGGCCCTGAAAAAAGTGCGGCGCGGCGTGGGCTTTCTGCACAAGAAACCACGCCGCGCGCTTTTATTTATGTCTATTTCTACAAATTTTAAAAAAAAGCCTGAAAACATAAAAAAAGCTTGCAACACAACCGGTTTTATAGTAATATATAACTCGACTGCGAATGTCAAAGATATGCGTTGAAGCGGGAGGTTGCTGAGAAAATCTTGATTTTCTTGGGTTTTTCCGTGGAGTATGTCCGATCATGAACCGGGCGAAAGAATACTGAACGGCGCCGGATATGTTCCCGGCGGGTGACGCCAGTCATCTGCATGAAGGGAACCAATGTCCACATAGGCGGCCACAGGTATGTCCGGGCGAACTGCGGGAAGCGGTTCACCGGATTTTATCGTGTCCGCGTGTGAAACACCCGGCACAGTGTTCAGTTTTTATCGAACCGCCTGAACAAAAAATTTAAGGAGGCGATTACATGGCAGTCAAGAATGAAATCAGGATCCGCTTGAAGAGTTACGATGTTACCCTTATCGATCAGGCGGCGGAGAAGGTTGTTGAGACGGCGAAGCGCAACGATGCGCGGGTGTCCGGCCCCATCCCCCTTCCCACCGAAAAAGAGGTCGTGACCATCCTGCGCGCCGTCCATAAGTACAAGGACAGCCGCGAGCAGTTTGAGACCCGTACCCACAAGCGTCTGATTTACGTGCTGAAGCCGACCAACAACACGGTCAAGGCACTTCAGAACCTGCAGCTCCCTGCCGGGGTAGACATCGAGATCAAGCTGTAAAGCCTGATACGGGTCTGACCGCAGAGAGGTCATGTTGAGGCCGAAAGCTTCAACCAATAACCTTATAGGAGGCATATACCATGCAAAAAGGAATTATCGGAAAGAAACTGGGCATGACGCAGCTTTTTGATGAGAATGGGAAGGTCGTTCCCGTGACCATCGTGGAAGCCGGCCCCTGCGCTGTCGTACAGAAGAAGACCGTCGAGAGCGACGGGTATCAGGCGGTACAGCTTGGCTTCGGCGACGTGACTGCGAAGCATGTGACAAAACCCCGCGCGGGACACTTTGCGAAAGCTGAAGTGGCCCCGAAGCGCACCCTGCGTGAGTTCCGTCTGGAGGATATCTCGGCCATGAACGTGGGCGACGTACTGAAAGCGGACGTATTTGCGGCCGGCGACGCCATCGACGTCGTGGGCATCAGCAAGGGCAAAGGCTACGCCGGTACCATCAAACGCTGGAACGGCCACCGCCTGCGCGAATCTCACGGCACTGGCCCTGTGGCCCGGCACGCCGGCTCCATGGGTTCATGCTCTACCCCGTCCCGCGTGTTCAAGGGCAAAAAGCTGCCCGGACATCTGGGCGCCGAGCGCGTGACCGTGCAGAACCTGAAAGTCGTCAAAGTTGACGCGGAAAACAATCTGATCGCTATCAAAGGCGCGGTGCCCGGCCCCAAAGGCGGCATCCTGTGCATTGCCGATAGCGTCAAGGCGTAAAGGAGGAAAGCAGAATGGCAAAGTTTGACGTTTTAGATAAAAACGGCAAGAAGGTGTCTACGATTGAGCTTTCCGACGCCGTGTTCGGTATCACTCCCAATGAGAAAGTCGTACACGCAGCTGTCGTGAACTTTCTGGCCAATCAGCGTCAGGGCACCCAGAGCACCAAGACCCGGAGCGAGGTCTCCGGCGGAGGGCGCAAACCGTGGCGCCAGAAGGGTACCGGCCGCGCCCGTCAGGGCTCGACCCGTTCTCCGCAGTGGACGCACGGCGGCGTAGCGCTTGGGCCCAAGCCCCGCGACTACAGCTACACCCTGAACAAAAAGGTCAAGAAACTGGCGATCCAGTCCGCTTTGTCTGATAAAGCGGCTTGCGGAAATCTGATCATCGTGGACAGTTTGGCTATGGACGAGTACAAGACCAAGACCGTAGCCGCCATGCTGGCCGCCGTGGGGGCCGAGGGCAAGAGCCTGGTGGCCACCGCCGCCAAGGAGGAGAAGCTCGTCAAGAGCGCCGCCAACCTGCCCGGCGTAAAAACCACGATGGCCGCTTTGGTAAACACCTACGACGTTGTCAACGCCGGCAAGCTGGTTGTGGACGTGGATGCCGCCAAAAAGCTCGAGGAGGTATTCGCATAATGAAAGTTGCAGCTCAGGACATCATTCTGAAGCCGGTCATTACCGAGGCCTCTATGGCGAATCTTCAGAACAAAAAATACACCTTCAAGGTGAAGACCGACGCCGGCAAGATCGAGATCGCCCGCGCGGTGGAAGAACTGTTCGGCGTAAAGGTGAAAAAGGTCAACACCATCACGGTGCGCGGCCGCCTGCGCCGTCAGGGACGGACGCAGGGGTACACCCCGGCTTCTAAAAAAGCCATTGTGACCCTGACGCCCGATTCAAAAGGCATCGCTTTCTTTGAGAGCATGACCTGATAGGACCTGAGAAGGCCCGCCTATGGGGATATGACCCCGATAATAAGTCATAAGACAGAAAGTGAGAAAGAGACATGGCTATCAAAAAGTACAAACCGACTACGCCCGGCCGCCGTGGAATGACGGTGACCGACTACTCGGTCCTTTCAAAAGTAGAGCCTGAGAGAAGCCTGCTGGAGCCGATGAAAAAAACGGCCGGCCGCAACTCAAACGGCCGCATCACCGTCCGCCATCACGGCGGCGGCAATCGTACCAAGTACCGTGTGATCGACTTTAAGCGCAACAAGGTGGATATGCCCGCCAAGGTTTTGACGCTGGAGTACGACCCCAACCGCAGCGCCCACATCGCGCTGGTACAGTATGAGGACGGCGAAAAACGTTACATCCTGGCCCCGGACGGCCTGAAAGTGGGCGATACCGTCATGAGCGGCGCCGGCGCCGACATCAAGCCCGGCAACTGCCTGCCCTTCATCAACATCCCCGTGGGTACCATTATCCACAACGTTGAAATGTACCCCGGAAAAGGCGCCCAGCTGGTACGCGCCGCCGGAAACATGGCGCAGCTGATGGGCAAAGAGAACGGTTACGCGCTGGTGCGTCTGCCCTCGGGCGAGATGCGCAACTTCCCCCTGAACTGCATGGCCAGCATTGGACAGGTAGGCAACCTCGACCATGAGAACGTCAACCTGGGCAAAGCCGGACGCAAACGCCATATGGGCTGGAGACCCGCGGTGCGCGGCAGCGTTATGAACCCCTGCGACCATCCTCACGGCGGCGGCGAGGGCAAAAGCCCGGTTGGCCGTCCCGGCCCTGTTACCCCGTGGGGCAAACCCGCCATGGGCTACAAAACCCGTAAAACACATCACGCTTCAGACAAATTTATTGTCAAGCGCCGTAACGGTTAAGAGAGGAGAGTCGACATGGGCAGAAGTGTTAAAAAGGGACCTTTCGTACAGCCGGTGCTGCTGAAGCGCGTACGCGAAATGAACGCAGCGGGCGAAAAGAGAGTGCTCAAGACCTGGAGCCGCTCCTCTACGATCTTCCCCGATTTTGTAGGTCATACCTTTGCCGTACATGACGGCCGCAAGCATGTGCCGGTGTATGTCACCGAGGATATGGTCGGCCACAAATTAGGCGAGTTCGCGCCTACCCGTACCTTTAAAGGCCACGCGGGCGCGAAGACCACCAAATAAGGATAGGAGGATAACCATGGAAGCTAGGGCACATCTGAGATACGCCCGCATCGCGCCCCGTAAGGTGCAGATCGTTCTGGATTTGATTCGGAACCAGCCCCTGGACAAGGCGCTTGCGCTGATGCAGTACACCCCGAAAGCGGCCTGCGAGCCTCTGATCAAGCTGGTGAAATCTGCCGCGGCCAATGCGGAGAACAATTTCAATATGGATAAAAACAATCTGTACGTCGCTGAGTGCTTTGTCACCCCGGGCCCCACGCTGAAACGCGTCCGCCCCCGTGCGCAGGGCCGCGCCTACAGGATTCTCAAGAGGACCAGCCATATCACTGTGGTTCTCAAAGAGAAAGAAGCTTAAGAGGAGGGTAGCTAATGGGCCAGAAAGTTAATCCACACGGCCTGCGGGTCGGTGTTATCAAGGATTGGGACAGCCGTTGGTTTGCCGATAAGAAGACGTTCGGCGATACCCTGGTTGAGGATTATCAGATCCGTAAACAGCTGAAAAAGCAGCTGTACTCGGCCGGCGTTCCCAAAATTGAGATCGAGCGTACCGCCGACAAGGTCAAAGTGAACATCTATTGCTCGAAACCGGGCATGGTGATCGGCCGCGGCGGCGAAGAAAAAGAGAAGCTGCAGGCGCAGCTCTCGAAGCAGTACGGCAAAACCGTGCTGGTGAACATCGTCGAGGTTCGCAGCCCCGACACCAACGCCCAGCTGGTGGCTGAAAACATCGCCTCTCAGCTTGAGCGCCGCACCTCGTTCCGCCGGGCCATGAAAATGAGCATTGGCCGCACGATGCGTATGGGCGCCAAGGGCATCAAATGCTGCGTGTCCGGCCGTCTTGGCGGCGCCGACATCGCGCGTACCGAACACTATCATGAGGGCACCATCCCCCTGCAGACCCTGCGCGCCGACATCGACTACGGATTTGCGGAAGCCGATACCACTTACGGCAAGATCGGCGTTAAGGTCTGGATCTATAAAGGAGAAGTACTGAAAGGCGCGAAACCCGCGGAACCCCGCAGCTTTGCACCCCGGAATGCGGCTCCTCGCGGCGCCGCCCCCCGCAGCAAAGGAGGCAACCGATAATGTTATTACCAAAACGTGTAAAATACCGTCGTGTACAGCGCGGCCGTATGAAAGGTAAAGCCACCCGCGGCAATACCGTCAGTTACGGCGAATACGGCATCGTTGCTTTAGAGCCGGCCTGGATCACCTCGAACCAGATCGAGGCGGCCCGTATCGCCATGACGCGTTACATCAAGCGCGGCGGCCAGGTATGGATCAAAATTTTCCCGGATAAGCCGGTTACCGAAAAGCCTGCCGAGACCCGCATGGGCTCAGGCAAAGGCAGCCCGGAGTACTGGGTGGCCGTGGTAAAGCCCGGCCGTGTGATGTTTGAGATCGGCGGCGTGCAGGAGGATCTGGCGAAAGAGGCTCTGCGCCTTGCCATCCACAAGCTGCCCGTCAAATGCAAGATCGTGAAAAAAGAGGAATTGGAGGCTGCTGAGTAATGAAAGCGAGCGAACTGCGTGAACTGTCGGCTGTAGAGCTGAACAAAAAGCTGGCTGAACTGAAAGAAGAACTCTTCAACCTTCGTTTTCAGCACGCCATCAACCAGCTTGACAACCCCAGCCGTATCACCGCTGTCAAGAAAGACATCGCCCGTGTAATGACCGTATTGCACAGCGCGAAATAAGGAGAGGGAGGTAAATCATGGAACGTAACTTGAGAAAAACCCGTACGGGCATGGTCGTATCCGACAAAATGGATAAAACCGCCGTGGTAGCCGTTATGGACAACGTGCAGCACCCTCTCTATAAGAAGATCGTAAAACGCACCGTTAAATTTAAGGTGCACGATGAGAACAATGAGTGCGGCATCGGCGACCGTGTGGAGATCATGGAGACCCGTCCCATATCGAAGGACAAACGCTGGAGACTGGTCAGAATCATCGAGAAGGCGAAATAAGCCTTGAACTTTGAAAGGAGGAACGCACTGTGGTACAGATGCAAACCTATCTCAAAGTGGCCGACAACACCGGTGCCAAAGAACTGATGTGTATCCGTGTGCTTGGCGGTTCCCGCAAGAGATACGCCAATATTGGCGATGTAATCGTAGCTTCTGTGAAAAAAGCCGCGCCCGGCGGCGTGGTGAAAAAGGGCGAGATCGTAAAAGCCGTTGTCGTCCGCAGCAAGCATGGCCTGCGCCGTGAGGACGGTTCGTATATCCGTTTTGACGAAAACGCGGCCGTCATCATCCGTGACGACAAAAATCCGAAAGGCACCCGTATTTTTGGACCGGTGGCCCGCGAACTGCGCGATGCCGGATATCTGAAGATCTTGAGCCTTGCTCCGGAATCGCTGTAAGGAGGTTTTATAGTGAATAAAAAAATTCATGTTAAGACCGGCGACACCGTTATGATCATCAGCGGCAAAGACAACGGCCAGACAGGCAAGGTGCTGCAGGTCAGCCCCAGCGAAGGCAAAGTTATCGTTGAAGGCCGCCGTATGGTCACAAAACACGTAAAGCCCCGCCGCCAGGGCGAGCAGGGCGGCATCGTGAAAGCTGAAGGCGCTTTATACGCCTGCAAGGTGATGCCGGTGTGTCCCAAGTGTGGCAAAGCCACCCGTGTGGGACATGTGGTAAAAGACGACAAAAAAGTACGCGTCTGCAAAAAATGCGGCGCGGAATTCTAAGGGAGGAAGACGGACTATGGCAAGACTGAAAGAGCTGTATGTCAAAGAGGTTGCTCCCGCCCTGATGAAAAAGTTTGGGTACAAAAGCGTAATGCAGGTGCCCAAACTGGACAAAGTCGTGATCAACGTAGGTTGCGGCGAGGCCAGAGACAACCCGAAAATCATGGACGCCATCGTGGGCGACCTGGAGAAGATCACCGGCCAGCATCCCGTGATCTGCAAAGCCAAAAAGAGCGTTGCGAACTTTAAGCTGCGCGAGGGCATGCCCATCGGCGCCAAAGTGACGCTGCGCGGCGAGCGCATGTATGAGTTCGTTGACCGTTTCTTCAGCGTGGCGCTGCCCCGCGTAAGAGACTTCCGCGGAGTGAACGGCAACAGCTTCGACGGACGCGGCAACTACTCCTGCGGTATCAAAGAGCAGCTGATTTTCCCGGAGATCGATTACGATAAGATCGACGCCATCCGCGGCATGGATATCTGCTTCGTGACGACCGCCAAGACCGATGAAGAGGGCAAAGAGCTGTTAAAAGCGCTTGGCGCCCCGTTCGAGAACTGAGGGAGGTAAGAGACCGTGGCAAAAACATCCATGAAAATCAAGCAGCAGAGACCTGCAAAGTTCAGCACCCGCGCATATAACCGATGCAAGATCTGCGGCCGTCCCCACGCCTACCTGCGCAAATACGGCGTCTGCCGTATCTGCTTCAGAGAGCTTGCCTATAAAGGCGAGATACCCGGCGTGAAAAAAGCCAGCTGGTAATTCATCACTTTGAATCTTAAAGGAGGTCAAGGCAATGCAAATCACCGACCCTATCGCTGATCTGCTCACCCGCATCAGGAACGCGAGCACTGCCAAACACCCCACTGTTGATGTCCCCGCATCCAACCTGAAAAAAGCGATCTGCGATATTCTGGTGGAAGAGGGCTTTATCAAAAGTGTGCAGGTAGTGGAAGACAACATGCAGAACATGCTGCATCTCACCCTGAAATACGGTGAAAACAATACACCGGTCATCACCGGCCTGCGCCGGGTCTCGAAACCCGGCCTGCGTATCTATTCAAACGTCGAGGATATGCCCAAAGTACTGAAGGGCCTCGGCACTGCGATCATTTCCACCTCGAAGGGCGTTATGACGGACAAAGCCGCCAAAAAAGCCAACGTGGGCGGAGAAGTGCTCGCCTATATTTGGTAAGGGGGTGCAAAGACAATGTCGAGAATTGGAAGAAAACCCATCGTCATTCCTGCAGGCGTTGAGGTCAAAGTCGATGGCCAGGACGTTACTGTAAAGGGCCCCAAGGGCACCCTGCATTCCGCTGTCCATCCGCTGATCACCGTAAAAGTAGAGGGTGGAGAGATCCAGGTTACCCGCGCCAATGACGGAAAGACCGCCCGCAGCGTTCACGGCCTCTCACGCACCATTGTGAGCAACATGGTGGAGGGCGTGACCAACGGTTTCACCAAAACCCTGGAGGTACAGGGCGTCGGTTACCGTGTACAGAAACAGGGCAAGGATATGGTTATGACGCTTGGTTATTCTCATCCCGTCGTTATGAGCGACAATGAGGACATCACCATCGAGTGCCCTGATCAAAACAAAATCATTATCCATGGCATAGATAAGCAGAAGGTCGGCCAGTTCGCCGCCGAAGTGCGCGAGAAACGCCCGCCCGAGCCTTACAAGGGCAAAGGCATTCGTTATGCCGGCGAATTTGTGCCTCATAAAGAGGGCAAGGCCGGTAAAGGCGCGAAATAATTAAAGGAGTGAAGGACATATGGTGAATAAGCCAGATAAAAACGTAGCTCGTCTGCGTAGGCACCGCAGGGTCCGCGGCAAGATCAGCGGCACTTCTGCCTGCCCCCGTCTCGATGTATTCCGTTCCGCCAAACATATCTATGCCCAGATCATCGACGACACCACCGGCCACACGCTGGTGAGCGCGTCCTCTATGGACAAGGATTTTACCGGTAACGGCGGCAATATCGAGGGCGCCACGGCTGTAGGCAAGAAAATTGCCGAGAAGGCCCTGGCCAAAGACATCAAACAAGTCGTTTTCGACCGCGGCGGTTTTGTATATCACGGCCGTGTAAAGGCTTTGGCAGAGGGCGCCCGTGAGGGCGGCCTGCAGCTGTAAGCGGTAGGAGGGATACCATGGAAAGAAATGATGCGTCTAAAGAGTATTTGGAGAAGGTTGTTTCCATCAACCGCGTCTCTAAAACTGTAAAAGGCGGCCGTATCTTCAAATTTGCCGCTTTGGTCGTCGTGGGTGACGGCAAGGGCAGCGTAGGCTATGGCCTCGGCAAAGCCGCCGAGGTGCCCGAGGCGATCCGCAAGGGCATTGAAGACGCTAAGAAGAATATGGTCAAGATCTCGATGAAAGGCACCACCATTCCTCATGAGGTCATCGGCGCCTTCGGCGCCGGCCGCGTGATGATGCGCCCCGCCCCTGAAGGCACCGGCGTGATCGCCGGCGGCGCTGTGCGCGCTGTCATCGAAGCGGCGGGCATCAAGGATATCCGTACGAAATGCCTGCGCTCAAACAACCCCTGCAACGTGGTTTCAGCGACCTTTAACGGTTTGAAATCTCTGCGCAGCGTGGATGAGGTAGCAGCGGTTCGCGGCAAGACCGCGAAAGAGATTTTAGGTTAAGGAGGGGCGAAAGATGGCAGAGGAAAAAGTGACCGTAGCGGCTGAAGAGGCTGCGAAGGAACAAAAAGAAGCCGAGCCCGCAAAAAAGGCCGCCCCCAAAACTGCGGCCAAGAAAGCCCCCGCGAAGAAGGCGGAAAACGCGGAAGAAGCCGCCAAAAAGCCCGCGGCCAAAAAGGCCCCCGCGAAAAAGACGGAAGCTTCTGAAGAAAAAGCCAAAGCTGCGGCAGCGAAAAAGGCGCCTGCGAAGAAAGCCGCCCCGAAAAAGGCGGACGCGCTCAAGGTAAAGCTGGTGAAGAGCCTGATCGGCAGCACCAAGCCCCAGATCGCGGTAGCGGCCTCGCTGGGTCTGAAACGTCCCGGCGACGTGACGGTACAGCCTGACAACGCGGCCACCAAAGGCAAAATCGCAAAAATTTCTCACCTCGTAGAGGTTACCAACGCGTAAAAGCAAGGAGGTGCAACATAATGAAGCTCCATGAACTGAAAGCGGTACCGGGCGCCAATACGTCCGCCAAGCGCAAAGGGCGCGGCGCGGGCAGCGGCAACGGCAAAACCGCCGGCTATGGACACAAGGGCCAGAAAGCCCGTTCCGGCGCGAAAAGGGCCGGGTTCGAGGGCGGCCAGCTGCCTTTGCAGCGCCGGCTGCCGAAACGTGGTTTCAACAATATTTTCGCGACGCAGTATGCTAATGTCAAAATCAGCGACCTGAACCGTTTTGAAGACGGCACGGTGGTGGATACCAAGGCTTTGATAGAAGCCGGCGTCATCAAGAAAGCGCTTGACGGCGTAAAAGTACTCGGCAACGGTGAACTGACCAAAAAGCTCACCGTTCAGCTTGCCGCCTATACGGCCTCCGCGAAGGAGAAAATTGAGAAGGCAGGCGGAAAGGCCGAGGTGATGTAACGGTGTTTTCGACATTCAGAAACGCATGGAAGATCGAGGACCTGCGCAAAAAACTGCTGTATACCCTGCTGATCCTGATCATTTTCCGTCTGGGCGTTGCAATGCCTGTTCCGTTTCTTTCGGCCGCGGGCCTGAAGAACATGATAGGCGGCGACAGTACCAACATGTTCGATTTTCTGAACATGATGACAGGCGGCGCGTTCTCACAGGCGACGCTGTTCGCTTTGTCCGTCACCCCATACATCAACGCGACTATTATCATGCAGCTGCTCACTGTGGCGATACCCGCGCTGGAGCGCATCGCCAAAGAGGGCGAAGAAGGCCGCCGCAAGATCAACCGTATCAGCCGGTATGTCGGCTGCGGTATCGCGGTTGCGTTATCCGTTGCCTACTACTTTTTGCTGAAAAGCCGCGGCGCTTTGGTTTACACCGAGGGCTTCAGCGGTTTCTTCAGCGGAGTGGTGATCGTACTGGCCTACACGGCGGGCGCCATGCTCATCATGTGGCTGGGTGAACAGATCGATAAAAAAGGCATCGGCAACGGCATTTCGCTTTTGATCTTCGCGGGCATCGTGGCCCGTTTTCCCGACGCGATCAGCACCCTGTGGGCCTTGCTGAAAGCAGGCGTGGGCGCAGGCACCGCCGAGACGGCGCAGCCGTTCAATCTGGTGCTGGTGCCCATCATCATTGTGATGTCCCTGGTCATCGTATGGCTGATCGTCATTTTGACGGGGGCGGAGCGCCGCATTCCGGTACAGTACGCAAAACGCGTGGTGGGCCGCAAGCAGTACGGCGGGCAGTCCACGCATATTCCTCTCAAGGTGAATATGAGCGGCGTTATGCCCATCATCTTTGCCTCCGCGCTGATCAGCATCCCGGGGACGGTTTTGACCTTCTTCCCGAATTTGATCAACAACTGGTTCGGCGTGTTCCTCAGCTGGTTTGGATACCAGTCTCCGGCGTACGCCATCCTGTATGTGCTGCTGATCCTTGGCTTCAACTATTTTTATGTGGCGATCCAGTACAATCCTATCGAGATCGCCAACAATCTGCGTAAAAACAACGGCGCGATCCCGGGTATCCGCCCGGGCAAGCCCACCAGTGATTTTATCAGTAAGGCGCTTGGCAAGATCACCTTCATCGGGGCCATTTTTCTGGCGCTGGTGGCGGTTACGCCGATCCTCGTATCCAACATTGCGCATGTCAACCTGCACATGGGCGGCACCTCGCTGCTGATCGTTGTAGGCGTGGCGCTGGATACTTCCAGAAGCCTTGAGTCTTATATGCTGATGCGTCACCACAAGGGCTTCCTCGAATAAAGAGGAGGGAAAACATGAAACTGATCTTATTGGGCGCTCCGGGCGCCGGTAAAGGCACCCAGGCCGAGGTCATCTGCGACACCTTTCATATCCCGTCCATCAGCACCGGCAACATCATACGGGAAGCTGTAAAAAACGGCACAGAGATGGGCAGTATGGCTAAGGAGTATATCGAGGCGGGCAAGCTGGTGCCGGATGAAATCATCATTCGGATCATCAAGGAACGTTTGTCGGCCGAGGACTGCAAAAACGGGTTTATCCTGGACGGTGTGCCCCGCACGGTTGCACAGGCCGAGGCGCTGGACGCTTTGGGCGTGGAGATCGACCGTGTGCTGAACATCGAGGTAAAAGACGATGTGATCATGAAGCGTTTGTCGGGCCGCCGTGTATGCGGCGCCTGCGGCGCAAGTTATCATGTACAATTCAAGCCAAGCGCAAAGCCCGAGATATGCGACCGCTGCGGCGGGCAGCTCATCGTGCGTAAGGACGACGAGCCCGCCACCGTGCGGGAGCGTCTCGCGGTATATCACGAGCAGACCGAGCCGCTGGTAGACTATTACACGGCGAAGGGAAAGCTGGTAACGGTAGAGGGCCAGGAAAATGTGGAGGATACCAGCCGCCTCATTCTGGCCGCCTTGGAGGGCAGAGGATGATCTCGGTAAAAACGGCAAAGGAAATCGAGCGGATGAAGAAGGCCTGCAGCATTTCTGCAAAGGCGCTCTGGCTCGGCGGCCAGGCCGTACGGCCCGGGATCACCACGAAACAGCTCGACAAGATCATGTATGACTATATTGTAAAAGAGGGGGCAAAACCCTCCTTCCTCGGCTACGGCGGCTTTTCAGGCACGGCCTGTATCTCGGTGAACGACGCCGTGATCCATGGCATACCCGGAGACCTTGTCATCAACGAGGGAGATATAGTGAGTATCGACGTAGGGGCGCAGATAGACGGTTTTCACGGGGACAATGCGGCTACCTTTGCCTGCGGGGCCATCGCCCCGGAGGCGAAAAGGCTGCTGATGGTCACGCGGGAATCGCTGCACCGGGGGATAGCGGCTGCTCTGCCCGGGAACCGTGTTGGAGATATTGGCGCGGCTGTACAAACCTATGTTGAGGAAAACGGCTTTTCTGTCGTGCGCGACTTTGTAGGACATGGCGTAGGCCATCATCTGCACGAGGAGCCGGAGGTGCCTAATTTCGGCCATACCGGAAGAGGGCCCCGGCTGGTGAGCGGGATGACCATTGCTATAGAGCCTATGATCTGCGCGGGCAATTACGCCGTGAAAACGCTGTCCGACGGTTGGACAGTTAAGACCCGAGACGGCAGCCTGGCCGCTCATTTTGAGCACTCGGTCGCGATCACACCGCAGGGGCCGCTGGTACTGACCGGGGAATGGGAGGAACACTATGAGCTTTGAGAGAGGCTTGGTAGTGAGAAGCCTTTCAGGCCGGGATAAAGGACGGTTTTTTGCCGTACTTTCGGCAGAGGAGACACAGGCTGTGATAGCGGATGGAAACCTGAGAGGCCTTGACAGGCCGAAACGGAAAAATCTGCGGCATCTGGCCAAAACCAACACGATCCTGAGCGCGCAGGCGCTCACAAGTGACGAACAGCTCGCCGCGGCGCTGGCTTCTTTTGAAGGAAAAGCGCTCGGTCTCAATGAAGGAGGGCAGGAGCTTGTCTAAAGACGATGTCATTGAGGTAGAGGGTACCGTTGTAGAGGCAATGCCCAACGCCATGTTTTTGGTAGAGCTTGCGAACGGCCATCGCCTGCTTGCACACATTTCCGGCAAGCTGCGGATGAATTTTATCCGTATCCTGCCGGGCGATAAAGTTACGCTTGAAATGTCGCCCTACGATTTGACGAAGGGCCGCATCACCTGGCGCTCGAAATGAGTATGCCGGGGCCTAAAGGAGGTTACGAACATGAAGGTGAAACCTTCGGTAAAACCCATTTGTGAAAAATGTAAGGTCATCAAACGCAAAGGCCGGGTAATGGTGATTTGTCAGAACCCCAAACATAAACAGCGTCAGGGCTGAGCCAGGACGTAAATAGCGTACCGGCTCTTCCGGCCCGGGCGCTGATGCGAACAGCCGGAATATTAACTAGGAGGTGCTTAGGTAATATGGCACGTATAGCTGGAGTTGACCTGCCGCGTGAGAAGCGGGTCGAAGTTGGCCTGACCTATATTTTTGGAATCGGCCACAGCGCTGCGAAAGAGATCTTGGCGGGCACGGGGATCAATCCCGACACCCGTGTAAAAGATCTGACCAATGAGGACGAGCAGAAGATCCGTGATTATATCGACGGCCACTTCACCGTGGAAGGCGATCTGCGCCGCAATGTGGCGCTGGACATCAAACGTCTGGTAGAGGTGCAGTGCTATCGCGGCGTCCGTCACCGCAAAGGCCTGCCCGTGCGCGGCCAGCGCAGCAAGACGAATGCCCGTACCCGCAAAGGCCCGAAGAGAACCGTGGCCAACAAGAAGAAATAAGGAGGATCGGTTTAAATGGCTAAAGCTGTTGCGAAAAAAGCTGCGACCCGTACCAAACGGCGCGAGCGCAAGAATATCGACCGCGGCGCCGCGCATATCCAGAGCACGTTCAATAATACGATCGTGACCATTACGGATTTGCAGGGCAACGCCATATCCTGGGCCAGCACCGGCGGCCTTGGATTCAGAGGTTCTAAAAAGTCTACCCCGTTTGCCGCCCAGACCGCCGCTGAGACGGCTGCCAAGGCAGCGATGGAGCATGGCATGAAATCTGTTGAAGTATATGTGAAAGGCCCTGGTTCCGGCCGCGAATCCGCGATCCGCGCGCTGCAGGCCGCCGGTTTGGAGGTAAATATGATCAAGGACGTTACCCCCATTCCCCACAATGGATGCCGGCCCCCGAAACGCCGCCGCATTTGATTAAAGGAGGAAAATACGAATGGCGAGATATACAGGCGCAGTTTGCCGTCAGTGCCGCCGCGAGGGCGAAAAGCTCTTTTTGAAAGGCGATAAGTGCTATTCTGACAAATGTGCGTTTATCAAAAGAAATTCCGCCCCCGGCCAGCATGGCCAGGCCCGCAAAAAGACCTCTGAGTATGGTCTGCAGCTGCGTGCCAAACAAAAGGCCAAGCGTTATTACGGCGTACTGGAGAGCCAGTTCGCGAAATATTACGAGATGGCCGAGCGCAAAACCGGCAAGACCGGTGAAATCCTGCTTAGGATCCTTGAAAGCAGGCTGGATAACGTCGTTTACCGCGCCGGCTTTGGCATGAGCCGGGCCGAGGCCCGTCAGCTGGTGCTGCACCGCCATTTCACGGTAAACGGCCAGGTTGTGAACATCCCCTCCTGTCTGGTTAAGGCGGGCGATAAAATTGAAGTTCGCACCCGCGATTGCGATAAGATCAAAGAATCCATCGAGAAAAACTCCGGCCGTCCCACTCCCGTTTGGATGAGCCGTGGCGACGAAGGCTTCTCCTGTGTAATCGATCATCTGCCTGAGCGCAGCGAGATCGACTTCAACGTCGAGGAGCACCTCATCGTCGAGCTGTACTCCAAATAATCCGCTGTGAGCTTAGGGAATGCGACTATATGAAGGAGGGTTTCTAATGATCGAGATTGAAAAGCCTAAAATCGATACCGAGACGCTGTCGCCCGACGGCCGTTACGGCAAGTTTGTCGTAGAGCCGCTGGAGCGCGGCTTCGGCACCACTCTGGGCAATAGCTTAAGACGCGTACTGCTCTCTTCGCTTCCCGGCGTAGCTGTCACCTCTGTCAAGATCGACGGCGTCGTCCATGAGTTCTCAACGGTTCCGGGCGTTAAAGAAGATGTGACCGAGATCATTTTGAATATCAAGGGCGTTACGGCAAAACTGCACTGCGATGAAAAAAAGGCCGTCCGCATGGAGGCCACCGGCCCCTGTGAGGTAACTGCCGCAACCATCAACGCGATTAAGGACCCTGAGCTTGAGATCCTGAATCCGGATTGGCATATCGCCACCCTGGACGACGGGGCCAAGCTTGTGATGGAACTGACGTTTGACAAAGGCCGGGGCTATGTGCCGGCCGATAAGAACAAACAGGCCTTGATGCAGGACAAAGCCGCCGCGATCAATACCATTGCGGTAGACAGCATCTACACCCCGGTACTTCGTGTGAATTTCACGGTGGAGAATACCCGTGTGGGGCAGATCACCGACTATGACAAGTTGACCCTCGAGGTTTGGACCAACGGCACCATCAACGCGCAGGAGGCCGTGAGCTTGGCCGCCCGCGTGATGACCGAACATCTGAACCTGTTTGTAAACCTCTCAGCAGAGGAACCGGGCCGGCCCATTTTGACTGAAAAAGACGACAAGGGCAAAGAGAAAAAGCTTGAAATGACGATCGAAGAGCTGGATTTGTCGGTGCGTTCCTTTAACTGTCTGAAACGGGCGGGTATCAATACCGTGGAGGATCTTATCAATAAATCCGAGGACGAGATGATGAAAGTCCGTAACCTCGGCAGAAAAAGCCTGGAGGAGGTCGTAGCGAAGCTAGACTCTCTGGGTTTCAAATTCGCAAAGGATGAGGAATAAGCGGCTGGGCCGCCCCTTCTGACGCGAGCCACACATACACTGCAAAGGAGTGAACCAGGATGCCAGGTACCAGAAAATTGGGCAGGGCCAGCGACAGCCGCAAAGCGATGCTGCGCGCGATGGTAACCTACCTGTTTGAAAACGGCAAGATTGAGACGACGGTGACCAGGGCCAAGGAAGTGCGCGCGATGGCGGAAAAAATGATTACCTTGGGCAAAGAAAACACGCTGCACGCCAAACGCCAGATCTTTTCTTATGTGACGAAGGAAACGGTTGCCAAAAAGGTGTTCGACGAGATCTCGCCGAAATATGCTGACCGCAACGGCGGTTATACCCGTATCGTGAAAATCGGCGCCCGCCGCGGCGACGCCGCCGAGATGGCGATCATTGAATTGGTATAAGTTTTTTGCCATTGCCTAACCGCAGGACAAAACGCTGAAAATGAGCGCGGCGTATTTGGTAAGCGCCGATAGGAACACAGGGCGCGCCAGAGTACGCAGCGCAGAAAAACCAGATTCAAAAAATGAAAACGGTAAAGAGCTTTTAAAGCTCTTTACCGTTTTTTTATTATAGAAGAAAACCACCGGCAGAGCCGGTGGTTCCAAAAAGCTTTCGCGATGCCCAGAAAAAGTATCCTCCTTTGGTAGAATAGAGGTGGTCTGTCAACCGCCAGTAAA
>JAUNTE010000230.1 GCA_030538855.1 Oscillospiraceae bacterium | reverse complement strand
TGTACGGCGTAAGGCGTGCCGCCCTCAAAAACAGGCACCGGCAGCACCAACAGGTCAATGCTGGTCACCTGTTCGCCCTCGGTCACCTCAGGGGGAAAATATGTGGCCGACGAGGTAGATCCGGTATAGGCGATAATATCCCCCACCCGCAAATCGTCCGAGCGGAATTTGCCTCCCTCATAAAACCAGCCGTTTACCATCGGCACATAGTAAACGTCCCAGATGCGCCGCATAACATTTTTGTCGATGTGAAACGCCGCCGTGCCGTTTTCTACATGAAACAGCTCAGTGCCCAGCTGCATACCGCCGATGATGAACAGGTTTGCCAGCGCGTCACGGCCGTAAAAAGCTTTTCCGTCGTTGGGGATGTCCGGCGTCTGCGCGTCCGTCCATTCATAATAAGTTTTTGCGGCCCGCACCAGCCCTTCTTTGGTGGCAAGATCATCGACTGTTACCCCGGTGGCAGCTGAAAATTTATCAAAGGCCGTTTTGTTGAGCATCAAAACCTCGGTGGATTTTGCGGTGGGAAATATCTTTAATTCCCCGTGTTCGCCGATGCGCCCCTCTTCAATATAAGAGGGCCAGTACGCCTCCTGCTCCTCTTTTGTCAGATACTGGTCAAGATCTGTCAAAAGGCCCATACGGTCAATAGCGTAGGCGTTGTCGGCGTAAGATGCAAAAACATCCGGCATCGCCTCGCTGCCCACTTCGCCCTTGGCTGCGGCCAGCACCCTTTCCTCCAGCTGGTTGACGTCGCCCTGGCTTTGGCTCTCTACCAAAACGCCTTTTTCGGTACCCACCGTGGCGTTGAACTCTTTTACCATCTCGTCAAACGCCTTCTGTTGGTCGCCGTTGTAATAATGCCAAACGGTGATGGTGACGGGGTTTTCAGGGCTCAACGACGGTTCGCGCCCACCGCATCCCGAAAAAAGCATACAAAGCGCCAATGCCAGCGCCGTGGCTCGCCCGTAAATTTTTTTCATGCTCCGTTACTCCTTTTATTCTGTCGTATTACCTGGCGTACCTAAGGTTTGTTTAAAAACCAGAGGAATTGAAACTTTTATAAACAGGGCTTATGTAAGGCCAAAAAACACAGGGCCGCTTTGTGGTTCCCGTATATTTTTAACGCCGTACCTCCCACTGTTCGCATAAACAGACAGTGCTTTCGATCTTTCAAACAGCTCCCGGCCCAGCCGGCCGTTTTTTTACCGTGCTGCGCGGTTTGCCCCTATTGATTGTAATTGGTTTTATTGTAGCACGGCAGGGAAATTCTGTCTACTTTTATCGGCGGCGGACAAAGGCTGAAAAAGGAAGGGACGGAGCGCGCGCGGTTTATCGTACGCCAGCGCTTGTTTTAGCCGCCGCCTTTTGTTTTTTTATCATAGTGAAGCATCTGGGGCAAGTGAGCGCGCGTTGCATGACTTAACCTAAGCGGACAAAGGGCAACACGGTTTTTCAGCGCGGAAATAACGGCCCGCTGCTATTTCCGCCACTGAAAAACGCCGCAGGATCTGTTGGTGAGCTAAAATGGGGGCCGACAATGTCACAGGGTTCTGTGGGCTTGTCGCCCGCCGAACCCAAGAACACCGCCGCCTGTTTTAACCGCCGACAGGTGTGTTGCCCCTTGTCCGCTTAGGGGATATGATCTGTATAAAAAAGCGCGGGGGCTCAATGGCCCCTGCGCTTTTCTTTTTGTTTTGCTCTGCGCAGCGTATACCGGCGCTGTGCTTCTGCCTCGCGTTCCTCCCGGGCGCTGTTTTTTCGCTGAAGTTTGGCCTGCTCATGCATCAGCTGCATGGCCTGCTGGGCCTTGGTGCCGGTACGCCCCGGCTGTACGGCGCGGGCCGCCATACGGCGCAGGCGTTTGGGGTTTACGGCTTTTTCCGCGTCCTGCGCCCCCGACACGGGCGGGCTGAACCGCAGGCGGCCCCAATTTTCAAGCAGAAAGGCATAGACGGCCGGGTCTTTCGGCTCGGCCCCAAAAACGATCTTCGCCGCCTCATAGCCTGCGCCGCAGCGGCGCTCGTACAGGCCTATCCAAAACGGGTCTTCAAACAGCACGGTCAGGGAACAAACGATCTTCTCCACAAAACATTCCTCCTTTTTATCTGGCATTGCCGGCAGAGAGCGGACAACCAAGGAGGCAGGTTACTGACGACTTGCGCCGCGCCCGGACTACCAACCGGGCCGTGTTTTTCTCTCTGCGGTTTTACTGTAAGCCCGAAAAGGGCCGCTGTCAAGCAAAACCGAAAACGGTAAACAGGCGCTGGCCAAAAACCCGGCCTGCGTGCGGGACAAAACGGGCCTATCTGCAAAAAACAGCCCGTTTACTGAAAAAAGCTGATATTTCCCCTTGCGCAGCGCAAAAAAAGGTGTTATCATCTTAATAGTACTTATTATCAATAAGAACCTGTCCGATACGATTTCACCCAAAAACGATAAAGGAGGTTACGAAACGCCATGAAAAGATACATCTGCGCTATCTGCGGCTATGTGTATGAAGAGGCCAAAGGCGTGCCCGGGGCGGGCATTGGGCACGGTACCTTGTGGGAAACATTGCCGCAGGGCTGGGTGTGCCCTGTGTGCGGCGCGCCCAAAAGCGCCTTTCATCCTGAAGAGGCCGTCACCGTCCCTGTTGCCGCCGCCCCTGCCGGGGATGGGCAGGACGCACCGGACGGGCCGTCCGCCGCTGAACTGAGCGCCATCTGTTCAAACCTTGCCAAGGGCTGTGAAAAACAGTACCTGCCGCGTGAGGCCGAACTTTATACCCGGCTTGCCGCTTATTACAAGGCGCATACCCCGCCCCCGCCGGACGGTACGGCCCATGCGCTGGCCGCCCGGATAAAGGACGATCTGGATGCCCTTTACCCCTCTGCCTGGGCCCAGGCCAAACAGCAGGCCGACCGGGGGGCCCTGCGCGTGCTCACCTGGAGCGAGAAGGTCACCCGGATGCTGGACGCGCTGCTGGCCCGGTATCAAAGCGAGGGCGGCGCGTTTATCGAGGATACCAACGTCTATGTCTGCGACATCTGCGGGTTTATCTATATCGGGGACGAGCCGCCTGCCGTCTGCCCGGTATGCAAGGTGCCCAGCTTAAAAATTTTACAGGTAGAAAGGGGATAATCGTCATGTTTGCCGCAAGAAATTTAAGATTATGCACCAAAGACTGCCTGTGCCTGTACGTCTGCCCCACCGGGGCGGCAGATACTGAAAACGGACAGATCGATTTTGAAAAATGCACCGGCTGCGGGGTATGCGTCAATGCCTGTCCCTCGGGCGCGCTGTCGCTGGTGCCGGATAAAAACAGCCTGCCGCCCCAGCAGCCCAAAAGCGGCGGCGTTACGGCTGCGCTGCGGGCGCTGGCCCAAAGCAAGGCCCGGCAGGAGGCCGCCGCCCGCGCCTTGGCGGCCACGGCCAAAGATCCCGTTCTGCGCCAGCTGGCGCAGGCGGTCGAGCGCTCAAACCGCCTGATGGCGGAGGACCTGCTGCGCGAGGCGGGCTATATGCTGCCCCAAAGCGGCAGCGCCCACGCCCTATTGCAGGATATGCTGCAGGACGCGGGGCCGGATTTTCCCGCCGAAGCCGCGAAAGAGCTGCTGAAGGCGTTCACGCCCAACGACACGCCCCAAAAAGAGGAGGCCTGGCGCTGTACCGTATGCGGATACATCCATGAAGGCCCCCTGCCAAAGGATTTTAAATGCCCCCGCTGCGGCATGCCCGCTTCGGTGTTCGTCCCGGAGAACTAGGGCCCTGCCGTATCACCGTAAAAAGGGAGGAAG
>JAUNTE010000229.1 GCA_030538855.1 Oscillospiraceae bacterium | reverse complement strand
AGCAAAGCAAAAGATAAATTACCATTTATATAAGGGTTGGGATGCTCTCAGCAGACAAAAAGGCGGCGCTTTTTTATGAAAAGGGTACCTTTCTCGTATACCTGCTGCAGAACTTTTGCAGTTTTTTCTGCGTGAAGGATTTGCGGAAAGGAACGGAACAGAAAGGACATTGCAACAACCAATAGCCATTTTATGTTGTGAGGAATTTTACACATTGAAAGACTGATTTTCATGGTAAAAAAATAATAAACCTTTACCACTTGGAAATGAAGCCTGTAAAACCATTATAGTCAATACTTATCCTGCCTTTTCTCTGTAACACAAAAAAGAGGGAATCGCGACTTCAAGCTTTTACATAACTATTGCCTTGGGTTGCAGATAGAATTTCTGCGGCGCCAAAATAGTACCTGACCTTACAAAACCACCTTATACAAAGATACAAAAAGATATACGATTTTATGTGAAAAGCCCTTATTTTAAGCCATTTTGCAGGACTTTATAAACACCTGTGGAAAGGTATAAAGGGGTTTTCATCTATAAAATCAATAAAAAATAGTCTCCGCGAAGCGGAGACTATTTTTTTGCTATTCGCCCGGTTGCCGCTTTCGCGGCGAGGGCAAGATCATCGAGGTCAAATATTTTTATTGTGGAGCAATAAAAAACAGCCTCCATAAAAAATCTGTTTTCAGTTTTTACCTCCGCTGCTTTACGTCTGGTGGGGCAGAGGGCCGCAAAACTGCCTCACGGCTGTTTTTTATTGCAGCCACGGGACGCGGGCGTTCAACCCAAAACTATAAATCAGCGGCCTTTGTAACCAATATTTATAATAAAATATAAGGGGGGCTTTGTAAAAAGCCCCCCTTTCAGCGCCCGCTTTGCCGCGGCCGACGTGTGCATTTTTTGTGTCTGCCCCTTCGGCCGCCCCTAAAACCTTTTTATGCTCTGCCGGTCTTTCGTCCGCACTCTTTCAGCGCATCCTTTTCCCCTGCTTGCAGCGCTTTGGCCATTGGCCGTTTTCTCTCTTTTTTCACGTCCCTATCAGCCTGGGGCCAGCCTCCTTCTGCGTGTTTTAAACGCCGCTTTTCTTTTGCGCGCCTGTACCGGGCGCTTTTTCTTTTCGGGATGCTCCTGTATCCATGTGACGGTGTCCGCTATGGTCTCAGAGAGATCCCGCGGCTGCCAGCCCAGCTCTTTCGTGGCTTTGTCGTGTGAAAAACGGTCGTTGCTTGAAAGCGTGTACAGAGAATACCGGGTATACAGGGGCCGCTCTTTTTTAAGCTTTGCATACCAGCCCAGCAGCGGCGCCGCCATTTTTGCCATCCACATGGGCAGCACCGGCAGTCTGCGCCCTCCGGCGTTCTCTCTCACCATGCCAAGCACTTCTTTTACGTCGTAATGGCGGTTAGACAGAATATAGCACTCGCCGCTTTTCCCTTTTTCGGCCGCCAGCAGGCAGCCCCGCGCAACGTCCCGCACGTCTACAAAATCATAGCCGCCCTTCACGCAGGCAGGCAGTCTGCGCAGCAGATAATCCTCCACCATCTGTACCAGATGGTTGCCCCTGCCGTTATACGGCCCCAAAATGCCCGAGGGGTGTACCACCACCGCGTCAAGCCCCTGCTTTGCCGCGTCCAGCACCGCCTGGGTGGCCTCCGCTTTGGTTTTGGCGTAGCCGCCCTCCACCCATTGGGCTGAGAAACGGTCTACCTCGCGCAGTACGCGGGGCTTGGTTTTTTCAGGGATGGCATGCACCGAGCTGACATATACCAGCCGGTCGGCTTTTTCTTCCAGACAAACCGCCACTACATTTTTTGCACCATTGACGTTTACGTCATAAAGTTGGGGCGAAACCCCTTCTGAGATAGCCACGATCCCCGCCGTATGGATCACGATGGTCCGTTTGCCCTCTCTGTTTCGCAGCAGCGGGCGCAGGCTGTCTTTATCCCGCACGTCGCCTTCATAATAGGTAATGTTTTTATGGTTTTTTGCCTGTTCTCCCGGCAATATCAGGCCGCGCACCTCGCAGTCCTTCTTTTCCAATTCTTTTATCAGGGCGCTGCCTAGATGGCCGTTCGCGCCGGTTACGATATAAAGCTCTTTCATATCATCGCCCTCTTTCGCCTTTGTTAGACATCGTGTTGATTTTCCTCTCTACTTGTATTATAATAGCCGTAAATGTGAAAGTTCAATGAGCAGTTTTTCCACATTCATTCCATTTATCAACAAACTGAACAAACTTTGTTTAAAAGGGGGCCTTGTTCTGAAAAAATTAACAAATGACCACCGTACCCGGGTGACAAAAATGCTGATCCGCCGCGCCTTCACCACCCTTTTAAAACAAAAGCCCATTCAAAGTATTTCCATCACCGAGCTGTGTGAAGAAGCCGGTATCAACCGGGGCACTTTTTATACCCATTATACCGACATCTATGACCTGCGGACGCAGATAGAGGACGAGATGCTGGAGGATTTTAAAAAGGCGCTGGCTCCGCTGGCATTTATAGACAAAGAACAGCTGACCCCCGTGCGGGTGACGACAGAAGTTTTTCAGTGTTTAAAAGATAATTCCGATCTGTGTACCGTGACGCTGGGCGCTTACGGCGACAAAACCTTTGCCCTGCGGCTGGTGAATTTGGGGCGCGAGATCTGTGTTGAAGCTTATTCTGAATATTTTAAACGCGCCACCCCCAAGCAGATCGAATATTTTTATGCGTTTGCCAGCTCAGGCTGTATCGGTTTACTGCAAAAGTGGCTGGCAGACGGCATGTCCACCCCCGCTGAAGAGGTGGCCCGGATGGCGGAAGCGATCATGCTGTATGGCGTGGGCTTTTTAAGCGGCGCACCCGAGGCGAAGTAAGCTGCCCCGCCGCTTTTTTTCCTGAACCCCGGCCTTTTGGACGGGCAGCCCCTCTTCTCTGCACTGCCGCTGTTTATTGTTGCCGGCGGGCATTTTGTCGCAGCAAAAAGCCGCCGCTTTATGTTTGATAATGCCGGGACGGCGCCCCGATAAAAAACAGCCCCCCCCCAAACGGAGGCTGTCTTTGGCCAGGTGTGCGGCTTTCGCTTTCACGCCGAGGGTGAAACCATCAAGATCAAATTTTCATTGCTGCGCAGTAATAAAAACAGCTGAGAATGAATACCGCCGCGGCTGGGGCTGCATCTATATGGTTTATTTTTTGTTGCTTCACGACGTGCGCTTAGAAAAGTGCTGTACTTCAAAATAAAAACAACTGAAAATGAAAAACTTCATGGCTGGTTTTACAACGTTTATTTTTATCTTCAAAAGCCTCGAAATTTGAAAACTTTTATCAACGCTGCCTTTTTCGCAAATAAAAACACGCAAAGCAACAACAATTTCAGGTGCGTTGACGCCCCATTTTGCTGCCGCGATATAAAGCGATACAGGCAAAATGTTTCGTGCTCCAGCTATATGATCGAAACCGATAAATCTAAAACTGTAAGGGGGATATCATGATCAAATGGATAAAAGGCGCAGCAATTCATGACAGCGACATGCTCTTAGAAGGGTATCGTATTGAAAACAATTCCATAGTATCCGTTTTGCATGCAGATAATATCATAAAGGTGATTACAAGCTATGTTCAGTTTTACAGTAAATATCCTTTCTTTTTCTTTCTTGAGGTCCCCTGCAGGGCCCAGGAAGAAGAGAAACTACATTCAGACGATGGCAAACTGCATAGAAATGTCTATTACTTAGACAATATAGGGGCCGATGAAGTACTTAAATATTTAAAAATATTTGAGGATATCCTTGTGAATGATGGGCTGACAGCATTCGGCATCGGTAATCATGAATCAGAAATAGGAAAA
>JAUNTE010000228.1 GCA_030538855.1 Oscillospiraceae bacterium | reverse complement strand
GATACTTGTTTATTATAAAAGATGAGCGGCAAAAAATCAAGGGCTTTTTGCCGTTTCTTTCGCCGTCCATAAAAATCCTGCGCCGCGCATCCCCTATAAAAAACTACTGTAAAAGCGGTTTGCCCGCCCTGAGGCTTGTTATTTATAATAAGATATATTAGAATATATTTTAAAGACGCTGCGGCGGCTTTGCTTTTGCAACTGCGCCGCTTTGTTTTTTTCCATCGGATGAAACCCGGCTCTCTCATAAATATTATTTCCCAAACCCGCCCATACTGTCTTTATCAGGGAGGTGCGCCGCATGCAGACACTTTTTTATAACGGCCCTATTTTGACAATGGAAAGCCCAATACCTGCCGCGGCCCTGCTGGAAGAGGACGGCGTTATCAAAGCGGTGGGTGATCTTGAAACCACGGCAGCTTTGGCCGCCCCCGGCGCGCGGCGGGCAGACCTACAGGGCCGGGCGCTTTTGCCGGCCTTTATCGACGCCCACAGCCACCTTGCGGCTGCGGCAAACTCATTTTTACAGGTCTCTTTAGCGGGGGCGGCAGATTTTGACGAGCTTGCCCGCCGTATCAAACAATATATCCGTGAAAACGGCCTTGCCCCCGGCGAGTGGGTACGGGCGGGAGGTTACGACCATAACGGCCTTTCTGAACGCCGCCACCCCACCGCCGCCCTGCTGGATGCGGCGGCGCCGGAAAACCCCGTTGTAATACAGCATATCTCGGGGCATATGGGGGTATTCAACACCGCCGCACTGAAGTTTTTGCATACTCCCTGCCGTGAGGACGCTGTCCCGGGCGGATACATCCAGCTTGAGAACGGCCGCCTCACCGGCTATATGGAGGAAAACGCCTATCTGCAAAGCCTGGATAAAATACCGTTGCCTGAGGACGCCGCTTTTTTAAAAGCCTTTGAAAAAGCGCAGAAGTGGTATCTGTCTCACGGCATCACCTTCGCGCAGGAAGGGATGTTTCACAGCAAACTGACGCCGCTGTACCGGCAGCTGCTGGCCCATGGCCTTTTGCAATTGGACATTATAGGCTATGCCGGTTTTGACGCGGCGCAGGGGGTAAAAAAAGCCTTTGAAAGCCTGCCCCCCGGCAGCCGCTTCAAGCTGGGCGGGTACAAGATGTTTTTGGACGGCTCTCCTCAGGGGCGCACCGCATGGCTGCGAGAACCCTATCTGGGCTCAGACAAACGGGGATACGCCACACTGGACAATGAAACGGTTTTCCATCAGGTGTGCCAAGCGGCCCGTGAGGGGACGCAGCTGCTTGCCCACTGCAACGGCGACGCGGCCTGCGAACAGTATCTCAGCGCCGTTGAAAAAGCGGCCCGGCAGGGCCTTAACGTGCAGGCCATCAGGCCCGTCATGATCCATGCCCAGCTTTTAGGGCTCGACCAGCTGGGCCGTGTAAAAAAAGCCGGTATCATCCCGTCTTTTTTCGTCGCCCACGTCTATCATTGGGGCGATGTTCACCTTAAAAATCTGGGGGCCGAACGGGCCGGGGCCATCAGCCCCGCCGCCGCTGCTTTAGAGAAAAACATCCCTTTTACTTTTCATCAGGATACCCCCGTCATCGCGCCGGATATGCTGGAGACGGTTTGGTGCGCGGCCAACCGGAGGACCAAAGCGGGGCGGGTGCTGGGCCCGGCGCAGCGCATCCCCGTCTATCAGGCGCTGCGGGCCGTCACGGCCAACGCGGCCTATCAGTATTTTGAAGAGGATACGCGCGGTACCCTTCGGCCCGGCAAAAAGGCCGATTTTGTCATTCTCAGCCAAAACCCTTTGGCCGTCCCCCCAGAAGAGGTGCGCGGCATAAAGGTACTGGCTACCATAAAAAACGGCGCGCCCCTTTACGTCTCGGGTTAAAAGCCGGGGCGCAGGGTATGTTTCGATTTATTCTGCGTATGCTGAATAAAGGATCTTATTTTCAAGGAGGTAACGTCTATGTCCGCTATCGAAATTACAGAACAAAACTTTAACAGCGAGGTGCTGACCGGCGGCCAAACCGTCCTGCTGGATTTTTGGGCCCCCTGGTGCGGCCCCTGCCGTATGATGTCCCCTGTTATCGACCAAGTGGCTGAAAAGCACCCCGAGGTCAAGGTGGGCAAGATCAATGTGGACGAGCAGCCGAATCTTGCGGCCCGCTTCAGCGTCATGAGCATCCCCACGCTGGCTGTCATCAAAAACGGCAAGACCCAGGCCACGTCGGTTGGGGTAAAGCCGATGGAAGCTGTCGAAGCCATGCTGTGACCCGTCACAGACAAAAAACGCCCGGATAAACCGGGCGTTTTTTGCTTTGTAAAACCGGCCCCCGCCTCTCAGCCCTTCAGCCCGCGGCTCTGCCGGTCCATGTCCTCTACCACAATGTCGTAGATCTCGCCTAACGTGGCGCAGTACTCCAGCACCCTCCACGGCGTATTGGTGTGAAAATGTATCTTGACAAGCGCTTCGTCTCCCACCGCCAGCAGGCAGTCCCCCTCAAAATGCTGTAAAAAATAATCATGGATCGCATCTTCTGAAAGTGTTTCCCCCTCGATCAGCAGCTGGGTATCATATCTGTATTTCTCCATACCTTTTCTTCCTTTTCTCATAAGCCGTATTTATGATGATACCACACATTCAGCAAAATAGGCCGCCTTTGATAAAAACAGTGGAAAGAGGGCTGCGGCCGGAGACAAAGCTTTCAGGCTATGGCCGCCCCTTCTCTGAAACGCCCGCTTCGCCGCAAAGCAGCTAAAGCGCAAAAACCGCGGCGCTTTTTTCCGGCTGCGGCCCGGCCTTCGCCATCTGCACCGGCCCGCGCGGCAGGCCGTCCTCTTTTGTTGACTTGCCTTCCTAAAAAAGGTAAAATATTTTTATATTATCCAAAGGAGGCCCCGTATGAGTTACCGCCTTTTGCAATGGGAGGGCGACAGCACCGCAGTGCCGGCGGCTGTCTTTAAAAAGCTGGGCACCACCGCTAAAGAAGAATTTTTCCGTGTGATCCTGCAAATACTGTCCACACAGGATACCGATGAAAAGCATATCGCCGACGCGCTGCACCTTTCGGCAGGCGACGTAGAAAAAGCCATGATCTTTTGGCAGGGCGCGGGCCTGCTGAGTGAAGAGGCCGCCCCAAAGCCGCTGAAAGCGCGGCCCAAGCATCTCACCACCCGCGAGGTATACCGCCAAAGCGAGGCTGACCCCGCCATCCGCACCCTTTTAAGCGAAGCGCAGAATATTTTTGGCGAAGTCATCGCAGAGGGCGACTGCAACGTACTGGTCTCGATGTATGTGAACGACCATATGACGCTGGAATTTCTTTTGACGGCACTCAGCCACTTGAAGCTGGAGGGCTGGAAGCCGCGCGACATGCGCAAGGCGGAACGGAAGCTGCTGCGCTGGCAGGAGGAGGGCGTGAAGACCGCGGCCGACTTTGACCGTTACCTCAAGCAGCAGCAGCAGCGCGCGGCCTTTGAAGAAGAGGTCGCCCATATCCTGCATGTCCCGGCCGAACAGTTCACCTATGGAGAACGCTGTAAAATTGCGCTTTGGTATGAGCAGTTCGGCTATACCGAGCCCATGATCAGCCAGGCGGCGGTAAGTGCCGGGGGCAAAGCCTCGGTGAATTATCTGAACGGCATACTCAAGCGCTGGCACGCCAAAGGGTACCGGCAGGTACGCGATGTTTTGGCCGCCGAAGCGGGACAGAATGCCAGCGGCACCAAGCAGCTGGCCCCTGAGGACGATATTTTGGCGCGCCGTAAAACGGCCGTGCCAAAATTCACGAAAGAATAAATTCAAAGGATAAGACGCATGGAAAATAAAAACGCATTGTCC
>JAUNTE010000227.1 GCA_030538855.1 Oscillospiraceae bacterium | reverse complement strand
TTCCGTGTTATGATACTATTATCTTACAAAAAGCGCGGCGCCCGGGGCATTATCGTGCGGCCGGGCCGCCGCTGTTTTCTGTTTCGGCTCTCGGCGCTGATGAAAGAAGGTCTCTCTATGGACGAAAAAGCAAAAAAATACACCGGCATGTTCCGCAGCGTCAAAATCGCGTCGGCCGCCACTGTGGACGGCCGCGGCCATCCCCACAGCCGCATCATCAATATTATGCTGGCCGGGGACGACGGCATGTATATCGTAACGTCTCGGGGCAAACCCTTTTATAAACAGCTGACCGATACAGGCGAGGTCGCCCTCTCCGCCAGCTGTCCTGATTGTCAAAGCCTGAAATTCACCGGCAAGGTGCGCAGGGTGGGCAAAGAATGGGTCGACCGCGTGTTTGAACAAAACCCCGGTATGAATGAAGTTTACCCGGGCGAGAGCCGCTATGCGCTGGATGCGTTTCATATTTACGCGGGCCAGGGCGAGTGGTTCGACCTGCTGCATTACCCCATCACCCGTGAAACATTCGCCTATGGCGGAGAAAAGGAGGAGGAAAACGGCTTTCTGATCACCCCGGCCTGCGTGGGCTGCGGCCTGTGCGCCAAAGCCTGCCCCCAGCAGTGCATCGCGGCGGGCACGCCCTATGTGATCGCACCGGCGCACTGCCTGCAGTGCGGCCTGTGCGCCGAGGTATGTCCGCAAAACGCCGTCAGAAGGCTGCATCCGTAAAGATATGGAGTTTCTGCAATCTGTCCTGCAATTATATATCGACCGGGGCGGCTGGTTTCTGCAGCTGGTACTCGATCATCTCGCCCTCTCTCTCACCGCCATCCTTATCGCGGGCTGCGCCGGGCTGGCGCTGGGCATATTGATCTCTGAATACCGGCGGGCCGCCCCCTTCGTCATGGGGGTGTGCAACGTCTTTTATACCATCCCCTCCATCTCGCTGCTGGGCATCCTCATCCCCTTTCTGGGTATCGGCAATAAAACCGCCGTCACAGCCCTTACCATTTATGCCATTATGCCGATGGTACGCAACACCTACGCGGGCATCACCGCCATTGACCCTGACGTTGTTGAGGCCGCGCGCGGCATGGGCAGCACCCGCTTTCAAATTTTGGTGCGTGTCAAGCTGCCGCTGGCCTTCGGCGTTATTTTGGCGGGGCTGCGCAATATGGCTGTCATGACGATCTCGGTAGGCGGTATCGCCTCATACATCGGGGCCGGGGGGCTGGGCGTCGCTATCTACCGGGGCATCACCATCTACAACCCAGCTATGACGTTTGCCGGCAGCCTATTGATTGCCTTGCTGGCCCTTGGGTCTGATTTTCTCCTGGGGCTGGCCGAAAAGCACTATAAGAAAAAAAGGAGACTAAACCTATCATGAAACTGTTTAAAAAAAACGCCTGTATCTGTCTGGCCGCGCTGCTGCTTTTCAGCTTTTCCGGCTGTGCGCCCGCGTCTCCTTCTTCAGCGCCCGGGCAGGACGCAGCCCCGCAGGGGCCTGTGCGTATCGCCACCAAACCCATGACGGAGCAGTATATCCTGGGCGAGATGCTCAGCCTGATCATTGAACACGAAACGGGTTATCAAACCGAGATCACCAAAGGCGTCGGCGGCGGCACCAATAATATCCACCCCGCGATGGAGAGCGGCCAGTTCGACCTGTACCCCGAGTATACCTCCAGCGGGTGGGTCATGGTGCTTGGTCACGACGCCAAGGGCGTTGGAGACGATGAGATGCTGCAAAAGCTGAAAGAAGAGTATCAAAGCCAATTCAACATGACCTGGGTGGGGCTGTACGGCTTCAACAATACCTTCACGGTGGCGGTGCGGGGCGACGTGGCCCGGGAGTATGGCCTTAAAACCTGTTCTGACCTCGCTGAAGCGGCGGGCAGCCTTGTCTTCGGCGGCAACCCGGATTATATCGAGCGCGAAGACGGTTTTCCCGCTCTGTGCGCGGCGTACGGCCTCTCCTTCAAATCGGTTTCAGACATCGACATCGGCCTCAAATATCAGGCGCTGGCCTCGGGGGATATCGACGTAACCAACGCTTTCACCACCGACGCACAGCTGGGCGTGGCCGACGTGACAACGCTGGAGGACGATCTCGGCCTTCAGGTGAATTATTTTTGTTCCACCGTGGTACGTGAAGACGCACTCAGCAAATATCCCGGCCTTGAAGACGCCCTGATGAAGATGGACGGCCTGCTGACGGACAAAGAAATGGCCGCCCTGAATTATAAAGTAGAGGCCGAGGGACAGGACGAGCGGGACGTCGCGCGCGAGTTTTTGATCTCGAAAGGCCTGTTGGAGAGCTGAACTATGCCGGAAACCGTCATTGTTTTTGAAAACGTCGTCAAGCGTTATGGTGACGCCACCGCCCTTGACGGGCTGTCTTTCTCAGCCGAAAAAGGCGAGTTCATCACCCTGATCGGGCGCTCGGGCTGCGGCAAAACCACCGCGCTCAAGCTCATCAACGGCCTGCTTTCGCCGGACGCGGGCCGTGTGCTGGTAAACGGGCAGGACGTGGCCGCCGCCGACAAGATCACCCTGCGGCGCGGGGTCGGCTATGCCATCCAGGGGGTGGGGCTGTTTCCCCACCTCACCGTACGTAAAAATATCGCCTATGTGCCCTCGCTTTCACGCCTGTGGGATAAACAGACCGAAGCTGCCGAGACGGCCCGCCTTTTGCAGCTGGTGGGGCTGGACGCATCTGTAGAAAACCGTTACCCGGCCGAGCTTTCAGGCGGGCAGCGCCAGCGGGTGGGCATCGCGCGCGCCATTGCCGCCCGGCCCGGCATCCTGCTGATGGACGAGCCCTTCGGGGCGGTGGACGGCATCACCCGCCGCGCTTTGCAGGATGAATTTCTGCGCCTGCAAAAGCAGCTGGGTATGACGGTGGTATTTGTCACCCACGATATTGGCGAGGCGCTGCGCCTTGGCAGCCGCGTTATGGTGCTTGAGGCGGGCCGCCTTGTACAGTACGCCCCCCCGCGTGAGATCTTGGCCCACCCGGCGGATGATTTTGTCCGCCAGCTGGTACAGGCCGGGGGGCCGCCGGCAGTTTAACAGAACTACAGCTAAAAAAGAGGGATACGGTCCGTCCGTATCCCTCTTTCTGCCGCCAGGCAGGTCTTTTTTAGGCTGCTCTCAATAAAACGGATTAAGGATTCCTTTACATTTTTGCATACACGCCTGTAAAAATCAGGCCCGCGCCGCGGCGTTTATAAGGCAGCTCTATCTTTTCCGCAAACAGCGTTTAAAAAAGGCTGCTCTATACAGCCGGTAAAATAAATGCGAACGGACATACAAAACGGCATATCCTCAAAATTGTTTTTTCATCTAAAAACGGCGCGGCAGACGTCGTACGCATCGTATGCTCTGTTTGATGAAAAACTCGTACGCCCTGCTTGGATAAAAAACGGCGCAGCCGCGCCGAAAATTATAGGCGAAGATAATTTTGCCGCCGTCATGCCTCCGGTTTCATAGAAGCCCAGCCAGAGAAGATCAAAACAGCCGCTTTGCGCATAAACAGCCAGATTCTATTCCCATCTTTATGCCGCCAAGCCGCAGACCCGGTTTCCATCTTTCAGCGCCGCCCTTCATCAAGCCACGGCCTCTCCTCCATGCCGTCCGCCGCGCTGAACCGTCCTCGCCCGTACGGCCCAAGCGGGCGGCCTCTTTGGATCGGGCTGTCCGCCGTTTTTACATAAAAAAAGGGCCGGACTGCTGTCCGGCCCTTTTTATGAAAAGCTTTAGAAATCCACGCGTCCGGCAGATTCACCGTTTACCACGTAATAGACGGCGCCCTCTTCAGGTTTCACATAGATCTTGAT
>JAUNTE010000226.1 GCA_030538855.1 Oscillospiraceae bacterium | reverse complement strand
AAAAATCTCTGCGCTGCACCTTATCGGCGCCGCCCCGCCTGATGCTGAACTGTGACCCTGACAAAATGGCCCGCGTTTTTGAAAATCTGCTTCGCAATGCCTGTCATTACAGTCTGGAAGGCGGCGAAATATCCATATGCGGCTCTGTCACCGACGAGGCCGTCACCCTCGTCTTTCGCAATCCCGGCAAAACCATCCCGCCGGAAAAGCTGGAGCGCATCTTTGACCAATTTTTCCGTCTGGACGCTTCACGCGGCACCCAAACGGGCGGCTCAGGCCTGGGGCTTGCCATCGCCCGTGAGATCGTCGAGGCGCACGGCGGCCTTTTGCGCGCCGAAAGCGCGGACAATACCGTCTCTTTTATCCTTACGCTGCCCGCCCCGGCGGTATCGTAAGAAAATCGTAAGAGTTTCATTAGAAAATCACAAGAACTTCTTTGAACAAAAGATAAAAACGCAGCGTCTTGTTTTGATATGCTGGAGCTATCAAAACAAGACGTTTTCTTTTACAAGGAGGTTTCTGTCTGATGTTAAAACCTACGATTCTTGTGCTGTTCGGGGGATGTTCCTCAGAGCATACGGTTTCCCTCTCCTCCGCCTGCGCCGTTCTTGGGGCACTCAAACGGCGGGGATATCCCGTTCTGCCCGTGGCCATTACGCCGGAGGGCGCATGGTTTTATTATACCGGCCCCCTCGACGCCATCGAGCGCGGGACGTGGAGCGCGGACGCCGCCCTCTGTCTGCCCTGCCTGCCGTCTTTGACGCGGGGTGAAAACTATTTATATCTGCCGAAAGGTGAAAAGCGTTCTTACGACGCCGTCTTTCCCGTCCTGCACGGAAAAAATGGAGAAGACGGTACGGTACAGGGCCTGTTTGAACTCGCGGGCGCGCCGGTGATCGGCTGCGGCGTCCTCTCCAGCGCTTTGTGCATGGACAAAGACCGTTCACATAAAATCGCGTCTCAGGCAGGCGTCCGTGTCCCTGAAAGCGCCGTGTTTCAGCAAGGGGATGACCTTTCCCTGATCGAGGCTGCGGCTGAAAAGCTGGGGTATCCGCTTTTTGTAAAACCGGTGCGGGGCGGCTCCTCTATCGGAATTACAAAAGTGCTGGGGCCCAGCGCTCTTTCTTCTGCCGTGACAGCCGCTTTTGAGCTGGACGGCGAGATCTTACTTGAAAAAGAAGTGCCCGGCTTTGAAGTTGGCTGCGCGGTACTGGGCACAGACAGCCTGACCACCGGCCAGCCGGATGAGATAGAACTCGGCGGCGCCTTTTTTGGCTTTGAAGAAAAATATTCTCTGAAAACCTCGCGCATCCATTGTCCCGCCCGCGTCTCACCCGAAAAAGCGGCCGAGATACAGGAAACGGCAAAGCTTTTGTTTCGCGCCTTTGGGTGCCGCGTATGCGCACGGGTAGATTTTTTTCTCACACCGCAGGGCGAGCTGGTTTTCAACGAGGTCAACACCATCCCCGGCTTTACCGCCCACAGCCGTTACCCCGGTATGATGCGCGCGGTCGGCATCGGCTTTGACGAGCTGATCGAAAAGCTGGTATCTTTGGGTGTGCAGCCATGAGAACGGTACGCCTTTCTCACGCGTCGGTTTTTGAAGGGCCGGTGCGCATCATCAACCGATGGTCGCCGCTGCGCGGCGACACCCGCCCCCCGCTCTCTTTCGTATCGGCGGACATACAGCTGGAGGCCAAAGCCTGCTGCGCGCTGCAGGCGTGCCTGCAGGCGGTCGGCCTTACAAAAGAGATCGTCCCCGTCTCCGGTTGGCGCAGCCGGGCCCAGCAGCAGCAAATTTGGGATGAAAGCCTTGCCGAAAACGGTGAAAGCTATACCCGCTGTTATGTCGCGCCCCCCGCCTGCAGTGAGCATGAGGCCGGGCTTGCCATTGATCTTGCCAAAAAGGCCGCGCACATCGATTTTATCTGCCCCGCGTTCTCATATGACGGCGCCTGCGGCCTTTTTCGCCGTGAAGCCGCACGTTTTGGTTTTATAGAGCGGTATCAAAAAGACAAAGAGGCTGTGACCGGCATCTCGGCCGAGCCCTGGCATTTTCGGTATGTCGGCCTTCCGCACGCCCGGCTGATAGAAGAAAATGGCCTGTGTCTTGAGGAATACCCCGGCTTTCTGGCCGCCAACGCCCGGCGGGTCTCTCTTGCAGACGGAAATACCGCCCGCGTATTTTACGTCCCCTGTGAAAGGGAGGGCGTGACCCTGACGCTGCCTGAAACGCCCTTTGAAATATCCGGCGACAACCAAAAAGGCTTTATCGTCACGGTATGGGAGGGATGTTTATGACTGCCGGCCGCAAATTTCCCGCGCTGGATCATTTCCGCCTTGCCGCCGCCCTGATGGTAATTGCCATCCATACTTCGCCTCTGGCCTCTTTCAGCCCTGAAGCTGATTTTTGGCTCACCCGTGTTCTGGCAAGGCTGGCCGTCCCCTTTTTCATCATGGTCACGGGATATTTTCTCTCACGCGATCAATGGAAAAACACAGGCGCTTTTCTCAAAAAAACGGCGCTGCTCTATGCCGCCGCTATCCTGCTGTATCTGCCGCTGAATTTGATGAACGGCGGCTATCCGCTGCTGGAATGGCTGCGCCGCATCCTCTTTTCCGGCTCTTTTTACCATCTGTGGTATTTTCCCGCGTTGCTGCTGGGCGTAGTGATCGCAAAGCTTCTCAGCAGGCTTGGCAAGGGTGGGGCGCTTGCCGTCGCCGCCCTTCTTTATCTGATCGGCCTTTTGGGAGACAGCTATTACGGGGCGGTGTCGGGCCTTCCGGTTTTTCATGATTTTTATGAATTTATTTTTTCTCTTTTCGGATATACCAGAAACGGCGTCTTTTTTGCACCGCTTTTTCTGCTTTTGGGTTCCTGCTGCCGCAGCTGGAAGCTAAAACGCCCCTTCACCCTCTTTTTATGCGCGTTTGCGGGGATGAGCGCCGAGGCCTTTATCCTGCATGGCCTTTCATGGCAGCGGCATGACAGCATGTATCTGCTGCTGCCTTTCTGCATGGCCGGTCTTTTCTCTTTTCTGCTTTCGTGCAATTATGGGCGCAGCCCTTCCGCGCGCAGGGTCTCGCTGCTCATGTATCTGCTGCATCCTTTGTGCATCGTACTGGTGCGGGGCGGTGCAAAGTTCCTTCATCTCGAGGAAGTTTTTATTGAAAACAGCCTGGGGCATTTCGCCGCCGTCTGCCTGCTGAGCGCCGCCTTCTCGCTCGCGCTTTCAAAAATCGATTTTCACACAGGGGCCGCCACGTCGCGGGCATGGCGTGAAATAGACGGGGTTGCCCTGTGCGCCAACGCCGCGCTTCTTCGGCAGGCGGCCCGATGCCCGCTGATGGCGGTGGTAAAGGCCGACGCCTATGGCCACGGCGCAAAAGCCGTAGCCCGTATCCTTCAAAAAAACGGCGTCCGCTTTTTTGCCGTGGCCTGCCTTTCTGAGGGCGTGGCACTGCGTAAAGCGGGCATACGGGGCACTATTTTAGTGCTTGGTTATACCGCGCCTGACGCGGCCCACATTTTACGGCGCTGGCGGCTGACGCAGACCGTCACCTGCCTCTCCTACGCCCGTGAGCTGTCGGCCCGACAGTGCTCCCTGCGCGTCCATCTGGCGCTGGATACCGGTATGCACCGTCTGGGGGTGGATTGTCATGACCTGAGCGCTATTGCACAGATCTACCGTCTGCCGCATTTGAAAATAAAAGGCGTTTTTTCGCATCTGTGCGCCGCCGACGGCGTCTCTGCCGACGAAAAGTCTTATACTGAAATGCAGCTGCGAAATTTTTACGGCGCTGTTGAAGCGATGCGTCAAAACGGTATCGACCCCGGTAT
>JAUNTE010000013.1 GCA_030538855.1 Oscillospiraceae bacterium | reverse complement strand
ATCCCCTTCACCGGGCCTTTTTTCGCGGCCTATTTTCGGCTGAAGCAGTTTTGCCATTTCCCCTGCCGGGGCCTTTCAAAAACCGTTAATCTCTTTCCGGCGGACGCAGGGCTATTTTCCGGTATGATAAAAGGCCTCTTTTTTGAATGGGCAGTCCATTCAAAAAAGAGGCCTTTTGCCACGCCCGCAGTGGGCGGCAACTTTTGTAAAAAATCCATGAGGCCGGTCTGCAATCTCACGAAATATGGTCCATCAGGCGGATATCCGTCAGCAGCACCACCTGCGCCCCGCAGTCTTTTTCAAAGCGTTTTTTCAGCCGCCCTACAACTTTACCGGCGTTTTCCTCGGTCACCTCCTGCAAAAGCACCACATACTGCGTGGCCGAAAAGAGGGTGACGATGTCGCCTTTTCGCAGGCTCTCTACCAGCAGCCGCTTGAGCTGTTCCATCATATCCCCCGCTGTTTTGGGGGCGGGGGGCTCTCCGCCCGGCCCGTCCAGCGTTATCAGCGCAATACAGCAGGGGGTGCCGCTGCGGGCTGCGGCCCGCGCCTCCAGCCTGTATATGCTTTTAAACACACTGTAATCACAAAAATAAGCGCCCTCTATCTCGCCGGTCTCCTGTACGTCCCGTTTGATACGGTCAAAATCCAGCTCTACCCGGTTGACTGTTTTAAAAACCTCGCGGTACAGCTTTTCGGTCTCTTCGGTCAGGTTGACGCCCAGCTCGTTATAAAACAGCATTTGTATATAGTGATAATGATTTACCGCTTCAGCGGGCCTTTTTTGCAGGATGAAGGCCCTCATCAGATATTGATGGGCCTTTTCATCAAATTGATCGATCGCCACGGCGGCCGCCGCCGTTTTCTGCACCCGCGCGTATTCGCCCTTTTTCAGCAGCAGCTCTAAATACGGATATAAATTTTCAAAATACAGGGTGTGATAATACCGGTTCAACGGCAGCGTCCAAATCTCTGCGCCCTGGGCGGCCAAAAAGTCTCCGCGGTACAGATCAAACGCCGTCTGATAGAGAGGCAGGCGCTTTTCGGCGTCCAGCGTCTCGTCCCCGGCGGCTTTTAAAAGCCGCTCAAACGTCTCGGTGTCTGTCTCGCACAAAAACGTCGTATTAAAGGCGTAGCCGGCACCGGTATAGACGATCAGCTCTTTACCCGCCTCCCAGCCGCCCTGCACAAAAGCCGTGCGGACGCGGTACACCAGATTTTTCAGCGCGCCCGCAGGGTTGCCGGTCTCCTCAGGCCAGAGGATCTCAAAAAGCTCCTCCTGCGGGACGCTTTTGCCCCGGTATACGGCTAAATACTCCAGCAGCGTCAAAAGCTGCTCAGACCGGGGAGAAAAAACGTTCATCTCCCTGCCGTCCACCCGGATCATAAAACGCCCAAAAAAATGTATTTCCACCTTTTGTTTGGTTTTCATCCCGCTGCCTTTCTTTTGTTTGATATGTACAGTATAACAAAACAGCCTATTTGCTGCAACCGCATTTTCGCGCTTGCCCTCTCTTTGGCCTGCGCGATAAATTCTAATTGCAAAATGCGCTGAGATTCGGTATCATATGAATATATATGTAAATGCGGAAAGGGGCATTTTTATGTCGCGGCAAACACCTGCCGAAAAACAGCCGGTCTTCCGGCGGGCGGCGCGCTGGCTGAAAGGGCTTTCAGCAACGCGAAAGCTCTCACTGCTGCTGACGGCGGCAGGTATATGCCTGATCGCGTATTACGTCTGCGTCAACTATCTGCCCAAGCTTCTGCGCGAGCTCTCCATCAATGAAAATCTCGACATCGTCAGCGTAGACGCCATGGATCTTGTCCCCATCTCGGAACAGACGGATGAAATTTACGCGCATTATGTCTATCCTGAAAACAGCATGTTCGTCACGGCCCAGCGCAAGGCCTTCAGTGACGGAGACCTTTACCTGTCTGTGCCCCGCCTGGGGTATGAAGGGCCGGTGCTGGACGGCACCTCAGAAAATGTTTTAAAACGCGGCCCCGGGCTTTACCAGTACAGCCCCCTGCCCAGCTACGGCAACCCCAATGTCAGCATAGCGGGGCACCGCGGCGTTTACGGGGCCGAATTTTACAAAATAGATACCTTTGAGCCTGGCGACGCCATTATTTTATGGTACGACGGCTATGTATTCGTCTATGAGTACCGCAGCACCCAGGTGGTGACGCTTACCGATTGGACACCCATCTATTGTTCTGATGAAAACACCGTCACCCTCACCACCTGCGATATGAACAATAATACTGACCGCTGGGTGGTCACCGGCGTTCTGGTCTCGGTGCGCCGCGCCCAGCCGGAAGGCCCCTGTTATAAAGAAGTATCTGATTACGGCAAAGCCGGCTGAGCCGTCCCGCTTTTATCTTTTATCAAGTCCCGTGCTTTTTTGAAAGGAGTGACGCGCAGATGAAAAAAAGAATATTCCGCGTGCCGCTGCTGATTTTATGTTTCGCGCTGCTGCTTGCCGGCTGCACCGAGGCGCCTTCAGCCTCTTTATCCGAGAGCCTGACCCCCGCCGCCTCTCCCCCCTCTGAGCCGCCCGCCGCTGTCAGCGCTTCCCCGGCACCCGAGGCCCCGCCTGAGCCGGAGCCTGACCCCACCCGCCCGGTAGCGCAAAACATCCCCTGTATGCCGCAGGCCGACGGCCTTTCCGCCATAGAGGGAAACGTGACGGTGATCGACTTTTCTCACGCGGACGACGGTTATTTTATGGTGAATTACACCGGTTCAAACGCCATCCCCCGCATGTTCGTCACAGCCCCCACCGGGGTAGAATACCGTTATTACCTACACGCCGGGGCGGGCTACCAGACCTTTCCGCTGACGGAGGGGCCGGGCACTTACAGCGTCATCATCTGGGAGAACGCGGGCGGAAGCAGTTATTCTATTGCCGACACCGCCAGCTTTACCGCCAACGTGGCAGACGACCACACGCTTTATCTCTATCCCAACCAGCTGGTCGATTTTCAGGAGGATACCGCCCTTGTAGCCACCGCCCGCCAGCTTGCCGAAGGCTGCAAGGACGATTTGGAACTGGTAGAGCGTGCTTACCATTATACGATGGAGAACCTCTCTTACGACGACTATAAGGCCGCCACGGTAAAAAGCGGCTATGTACCGGATATTGACGAGGTATTGTCGCAGGGTACCGGCATCTGTTTTGATTACGCCTCGGTGCTGGCCACCATCCTGCGCAGCCAGGGCGTGCCCACCAAATTACAGGTGGGCAATGCCTATAACCCCAGCGACCCGTCAAACCCCATCTATCACGCGTGGGTCAGCGTCTACACCGACGAGACCGGCTGGATCGACGGCCTCATTCAGTTCGACGGCGTCAGCTGGAAATTGATGGACCCTACCTTTGCTGATGACGAACCCAGCGATTTCATCAACAACTATGTCACAAATGCAGATAATTACACCGTTATCTATAACTATTGATTGGGAGGACTCATGATGGCAGAGAAAAAAAACCGGCGTGTAAAACAGCTTTCAAAGCCCGAGCTGTCGGCCTTTTGTTCGCAGATGGCCATGGTGATGAAATCCGGCATTTCGGTGCAGGAGGGCGTCTCCATCATGACGCAGGATGCGGAAAACCCTTATACCAAAGAGATTTTAAGCGGCGTATCTGAGCGCTGTGAGACAGGCTCAAGCTTTTACGCGGCCCTGTCTGAAAGCGGCGTTTTTCCAAAATACATGCTGGATATGATCGCCATCGGCGAAGAGAGTGGCCGTCTGGACGAGGTGCTGGATTCTCTGGCCGATTACTATGAGCGTGAGGACGGCATTGCCAAAAGCATCCGGCACGCGGTCTCTTATCCTCTGGTGATGATCGTCATGATGCTGCTGGTCATCGGCGTGCTGGTCATCAAGGTTCTGCCTATTTTCAACCAGGTATTTCAGCAGCTGGGCAGTGAGCTCACCGGCTTTTCAAAAACCGTCATGGATATGGGCGCGGCTGTCAGCCGGTACGCCGTTGTGTTTGTATTGATTTTGGGCGTTTTGGCCCTCGCCTTTATCATCTTTCGCAATACGCGGGGCGGACGGCGGGCGCTGGACGTTTTTAAAGCGCATTTTTTCGTGACGAAAAAGCTGTCGGCCAAAATTGCGGCGGGGCGTTTCGCCAGCGGCATGGCGCTGATGATGGCCAGCGGCCTTGACACCGACCAAAGCCTTGAGATGGTCTCGCGGCTGGTGGATCATCCGGTGGTTGAAAAAAAGGTGCGCGCATGCCAGCAGGCCATCGCAGAAGGCGCGTCGTTTGCCGACGCGGTGATGCAGGCGGGCATTTTCAGCGGTTTATACGCCCGGATGCTGGCGGTGGGTTTTAAAACCGGCTCTACCGATCAGGTCATGAAAAAACTGGCGGATAAATACGAGCAGGAGGTAGACGAGACCCTCTCCTCCATCATCTCGGTGCTTGAGCCCAGCCTGGTGGCCGTGCTCTCTATCATCGTGGGGATGATTTTGCTCTCGGTCATGCTTCCTCTCATGGGTATCATGTCCACCATTGGTTGACGCAGGCAGGCGGTTTTGGGGCGGCGCGCAGATACGCGCTGTACAGGGCGGGGCATTTAGACGGCAGGCAGCAAACGCCAAAGGGCCGCCGGGGTCCTCTCGCTTTATAAAAGGCCCCGGCGGCGACAGAGCTTACCGGCTGCCAAAACAGTTTCAGCATGATCAAAGCTTTTCTCGGGTCTTCTTTTTTGAATATCCTTTAAAGATGATGGTTCCTCTTTTATTTTTTCAGCGATGCAGTTTTCCATCAACCGCCATAGGGCCGTCTTTCTGTAAAGAAGGGCGGACACGGAAAGGGGGCGCGGCGCGGCGATGAAACTTCAGTTTTCCAATCAAAAAAACAGGCCCCGGCGGCTGCAGGGGGTCTTTGTGCCCATTTTAGTCTTTTTGCTCATTTTCGGCCTGTTCTATTACGGCGTCTCCTCTTTGGGCGACGCCGCGTCTCAGCAAGAGCTGTCGGGGGCCGAGCAATCCATCCGGCGCAGCGCCGTACACTGTTATGCCACCGAGGGCTTTTACCCGGCCGATCTGGCTTATCTTGAGCAGCATTACGGCCTGGTTTTGAATCATGAAAAATATATCATCCTTTACGAGGCCATGGGCGACAATGTCATGCCCTTCATCCGTGTACTGCCGCAAAAAGCGGCGGGCCAAGGCGGCTAAGTATCATTTTTTCGCAGAAAGAGAGGCCTTTTTATGCGTCAGCCAACTCAAAAAAGCCATACCGCCGACGTTCTGTTCACGCTGGCGCTGTTCTGCGTATTTGCAGTTTCGGCCCTGGCTGTGGTGCTGGTGGGGGCGGATGTATACAAGCGCACCGCTGCCGGGATGGAGACCTCCTTTACCAGCCGCACCGCCGTCTCCTATGTGGCCCAAAAGGTGCGTCAGTCAGACGAGAGCGGCGCGGTCAGCCTGACGCAGATGGGCGGTGAGACGGCTCTTCGCCTCTCACGCAGGATGGAAAACGGCGATTATTTCACCTATATCTATTATTACGACGGCAGCCTGCGGGAACTGTTTTGCGCCGCAGACCTGACGCCTTCGCCTGAAATGGGGCAGCCGCTGCTTGAGCTGGAGAGTTTTTCTATAGAGCGCGCCGCCCAAAAGGGGTGTCTGGCTTTTACCGCCACCGGTGCGGACGGCGAGACAAGCCGCCTGATCTTATCGCTGAAAAGCGCGTAAACGATTTTTTTAGAGGAAGGGGGCCAAGCTTTTGCGGCAACATTCAAAATCCAGCCTGTTTTTGATGGAGCTGATCATCGCCATCCTGTTTTTCGCTGTATCCAGCGCCCTCTGCATCCAGCTGTTTGTCTACGCCCACAACAAAACGCAGGCAAGCCGTGATTTAAACTTTGCCATGACACAGTGTGAGAGCGCGGCCGAACTGTACCGCGCCTCAGAGGGGGACTTCGGCGCGCTGGCCTCTTCGCTGCAGGCGCAGCAGAACGCCGGCGGCGCGGCCGTCTGCTATTTCAGCGCGCAGGGCATGGCTGCACCTTCCGGGGCAGCCGCTTATGAAATGGCCCTGCGCGAGACCCGCGACGGCGGCCTTTCCACCCTGGTCATTGAAGTTTATACCCTCTCCTCAGAGCAACCGTCAGCGCCCGTCTATACCATGACGGTCAGCGTGCATCCGCCTTATACGGCGCAAAAGGAGGCGGTGTGATGCAGAAAAGACAAAAACGGCCGGTAGGCGGCGTCAATGTGGGGGCCTCTTCCATCCTTATCATTTTTATTTTGCTGTGCCTTGTCACCTTTGCCACCCTCTCGGTGGTGTCGGCCCGGGCCGATTATATCCTCAGTGAAAAATCAGCCGCAACCGTCACCGCCTACTATACCGCCTGCAACCAGGCCGAAACGTGCCTTGCCGGTATAGACGGCGCGCTGCAAAAAGTGTGGGAGGAAGAGCGCGGCAAAGTATATAATCTGCCCAAGGACGCGGATCCCGCCGTTTTGGGCCCCATTTATCAGGAGGCACTGATGCAGGCCGCTTATCCGGCAGGCGTAACGGCGGCCCGGGCTGAAAACAGCGGCGTAACGCTGGCTTTCAGTATACCGGCGGGCGAAAACCAGCAGCTGGACGTGACCCTGCTGGCCAGCCGCCCCCAGGAGGGCGGCGCTTTTTACACCGTGACCGGCTGGAAGCTGACCGTGTCGGCCGATTGGCAGCCGGACGACCATTTGAACGTCTGGGGCGGAGAAGGGCAAAGCGGTAAGCCCTCCCCCGCCGCTTAAATCCGGTCTCTCTTCTTTTTCTGCATACGTCCCGCAGCCCCGCCTCTGCTGATTTTTTACTGCGTACAGCGCGTGGACTGAAATGCGTAAATCTAAAGGAAACAAGGCCAAGCATTCCCGCCCCGCATGGGGCCTTTTATAACGTACGGGCGGCGCTCTCCTGTCCCGCTACGGACGCGGCTGTCCGAAAAATCTTCGCCGCGCACGGGGGCAAAACAGTCTTTTTATCCCCCGCCCTCATACGGGTTTTGTTTTCAGCCCGCGCATGGCCCGCCCTGTACCGCCGCCAGAAAGCCGCAGGCAAGGCGGTATTCTAGCACGGTGCGGTTTTCTATCGCCCGGCCCTGCCTTCTCACAGCGCCGGCGACGGCGGCAAAACACGTTTTTCCCTCCCCTCTTTTCGGGTCTATTTTGCCGCCGTTCTACGGCTTTTCTCTTTTTTATCCGCCGCAGGCTTTTTTGCCAGCCGGGCCCGCCTGTGCCAGCAGTCGTTTTTCAGCGGCCAATATTTTATCCGGGCGCCGCTTTGTGCCTATGAAAGGATTTTCTGACTATGGACATCACCAAAATTCTCACCGTCGCGGTTGAACGCGGCGCCTCCGACATTTTTATCATCGCGGGCCTGCCTGTCTCTTTCAAGGTAAACGGGGTCATTCAATATCTGGACGACGAACGCCTGACGCCGGACCAGACCGCTGACCTCATCTCAGGTATTTACGCCTACGCCCACGGGCGCGATATTCATCAGGTGACCGTGGACGGAGACGACGATTTTTCTTTTGCCCTGAAAGGCGTTTCACGCTTTCGCGTCAGCACCTATAAACAGCGCGGCAGCCTTGCGGCAGTCATCCGCGTCATCACCTTTGAGCTGCCCAACCCGCAAGATCTAGGCATCCCCGACAGCGTGCTGGCGCTTGCGCGGCGCAACAAGGGCCTTGTGCTGGTAACCGGCCCGGCGGGCAGCGGTAAAAGCACCACCCTCGCCTGTATGATCGACCAGATCAACCGCGAGGAAGCAGCGCATATCATCACCCTTGAAGACCCGCTGGAATATCTGCACAGCCACAAAAAAAGCATTGTCAGCCAGCGCGAGGTGAACACCGACACCACCTCTTTTGTCACCGCCCTGCGCGCCGCTTTGCGCCAGAGCCCGGACGTGATTTTATTGGGTGAAATGCGCGACCACGAGACCATTACCATCGCCATGACGGCGGCTGAAACGGGCCACCTCATTTTGTCCAGCCTGCACACGGTAGGCGCGGCAAATACCATCGACAGGGTCATCGACGCTTTTCCGCCCAACCAGCAGCATCAGATCAGCGTACAGCTGGCTATGGTGCTGCAGGCGGTGGTCTCGCAGCAGCTGGTGCCCACAGTGGACGGTAAGATTGCCCCCGCTTTTGAGATCATGACCGTCACCCCCGCCATCCGCAATATGATACGCGAGAGCAAAATACATCAGATTGATTCTGTCATCGGCACCTCGGCCGATGAAAACATGATCGCCATGGACACCAGCCTGGAACGTCTGTGCCGCAGCGGCGTCATCACCGCTAAAACAGCGTTGGAATTTGCCACCAACCCCGATCTGCTCTCAAAAAAGCTGAAATTGTAAACAGCCGCAAAACGAGAGAACCGGCGCCTCCCGCTTTTTCACCATCTTTGCCGCCCGTCCGGCAAAAAACATTTTCCGTCTCCGCCGTTGCATGTAAAACCCTGGCCTTTATAGCCTCCTATCGGCTACGTTTGCGCCTTTTTGCGCCAGCCGCGGGGGCACGCGCCTTATTTTCTTTTTCCATCTGCCGCTGAACGCTTTGGCCTTTTGCGGCTAAATATATTATTTCACCCCTGAAAGGAGCTCTTTTATGAAATTCCGCCATCTCACCGGCCCGATCACGGCCCTGCTCATCGTCATTTTGCTGCTCGCCTTCTTTTTATTTGTAGGCAGTGGCGTGGCATCGGCTTTTCAAACGCATATTGACCCTGAGGCCACGCCGGGCGGCGATTATTTTTCCGTCCTCACCATCAGCGGCAGTATCGAAAACGTCACGCCGGACGCTTTTCACCGGGTAGGATATAATCATAACGCCACGCTCAGCCATATTTATTATGCCGCGCAGGACGCCCACAACAAAGGGCTTTTTCTTTACCTTGATACCCCGGGCGGCACGGTGTATGAATCAGACGAGCTGTATCTTGCCCTGAAAGAATACAAGGAATATACCGGCAGGCCGGTATACGCCTATATGTGCAGCATGGCGGCCAGCGGCGGATATTATGTCTCCTGCGCGGCCGACCGTATCACCGCAAACCGCAACTGCCTCACAGGTTCTATCGGGGTAATCATGGGTATGACCAACCTCAAGGGCTTATATGATAAATTGGGCATTGAAGAGGTGCAGATCACCAGCGGGGTGAATAAGGGGATGGGTTCTTCCGGCCTGCAGATGACGGAGGAACAGCGGGCTATCTACCAATCCATCGTGGACGAAAGCTATCAGCAATTCGTAGGCTGCGTAGAAGAAGGCCGCCCCGGCCTGACCCGCGCGCAGATCTTAAAACTTGCCGACGGCCGCATCTACACCGCCCAGCAGGCGGTGGATAACGGCCTGATCGACGGTATCATGCCGCAGGAGGAAGCGCTTGCTGAAATGCAGCACATCACCGGAGCCGAACCCTTTATCACCGATTTCTCAGGCGGCAGCGCCGTGTCTGACCTTTTTTACGGCGCGCGTGAGCTGACCCCGAAAACCGAGGCCGAAACGGTGGCCGAACTTTTGGCCTCCACCCCCAGCGGCGTGCCTCTTTATCTGGCAAATGGCTTTTCAGGAGGCTGACGTATGACAGCGAAAGAAGACGTATACAAAATTTTAAAAGCACGGGGCGTTGTTTTTGAAACTGTGGACCATCCCGCCGCCCACACCATTGACGACATTGAGGCTTTTGGCGTCACCGCGAAAGGCGAAGTGGCAAAAAATCTTTTTCTGCGTGACCAAAAGGGCCGCCGCCATTTTCTTGTCACCCTGCAGAAAGATAAAAAAGCCGACCTCGCCGCTTTAGGTGAAAAGCTGGGTGCGGGCAAACTGAGCTTTGCCTCAGAAGAACGGCTGATGAAATATTTAGGCCTTACAAAAGGGGCCGTCACCCCGTTTGGCCTTTTAAACGACACTGGCCACACCGTAGAAATGGTGTTTGACAAAACCCTGACAGGCTGTGAAAGGCTGGGGATACACCCCTGCGACAACACCGCCACGGTCTTTCTGCCCTATACGGCCTTAACGTCGCTGATCAGTGAGCTGGGTAACCCTGTGACGGTGCTTGCGCTTTGATTTCATCAAGTTTTTGAGCGCCGCGCGGCGTATTTTTAAAAAGGGACCCACCGGCGCAGCTGGTGGGCTTTTTTATACGGGCAAAGCCTTATGCAGCCGGCAGTACCTCAAGGCGCATATGATGAGCAGCGCCTGCAAAGGCTCGCCTCCGGCAGGCAATTTCAGATAGATGAGCGCGGCAACCAGCTTTCATCGCGCACATCCTTACCGCAGCCTTTGGCTGACTTTTCTTGCATCCGCTTCTGCTCTATCTGTTTTTACAGTAAGATTGTGTCCGTACTTTTTTGTTTTCAGCTTCTGTTTTTTATTGAACGAGAATGTTTTTCCAAAGTTCCGGTACAGCCGGGGTTTTCTCTTTAACAAAAAGCTTCCGGGGGGGCAAAGTTTTGCCGCCCCCGGAAGCTTTTTGTTTTTCCTTCATCTTTGGCGCAAAAGTGCTTATCCGGCAGGTGCATTTATCCTTCACGGTTGTACCTAACAATCCATAAGCGGACAGGGTTTGACCCCGCGCCTTTTAGGATATTACAGATATTTTCCGCCGAAAGTCTCCTCCATAGGCTGCGCCGGCTCTTCACGCTTAGGCGCGGGCACTCCGCCGCTTTTTTCCTCCCGCAGTTTAAAGCTGTCCACCAGGCCCTTCAGCATCTGTGCCTGGCCTGACAGCTCTTCGCTGGCGGCGGCGCTCTCTTCCGCCGTGGCCGAGTTCGTCTGCACCACGCTTGAGATTTGATCCATCCCCTGGGTGGCCTGGGCCACGCTTTTTGCCTGTTCATTGGTGGCCTCAGTAATGCGGTCTACCGACTGCGTCGCCTTCTGGGTATCCTCAACCGCTTTGCGCAGGGCCCCGGCGGTATCGTCAGCCAATTGAGTGCCGTTTTCAATTGCGCCCAGCACGCCCTCGATCAAAGCGGACGTATTTTTAGACGCCTCAGAAGATTTGCTGGCCAGATTACGCACTTCATCCGCTACAACAGCAAAGCCTTTGCCCGCCTCGCCCGCGCGCGCGGCCTCTACCGCGGCGTTCAGCGCCAAAATATTTGTCTGGAAGGCGATGTCCTCGATCGTCTTGATGATCTTATCGATCTCGGTAGAGCTGTCGCTGATCTTTTGCATAGCCTCTCTCATGGTATCCATCTTCTGATTGCTCTCGGCCATCTCGCTGCCCACTACCTCAACAAGCTGCCGCGTCTCCTGCGCCTGCTGAGAGTTTTGTGAGAGCTGCCTGTTTATCTCATTCATGGTGGCGGCCAATTCCTCTACCGCGCTGGCCTGTTCGGTAGCGCCCTGGCTCAGCGCCTGGGCCCCGGCCGACACCTGATCGGAACCGCTGGATACCTGCTCGGCCGCGATACGCACCTGTGACAGCGTATCAGAAAGGCGCGCCAATATCTGATACATAGAGGCCGACATCTCGGCAAAATCGCCCACATACAGTTCTTTCGCCTGGCTGTCCACCTGAAAATTACCGCCCGCCATTTCCCGCAGGCCCCAGCTTATATCCTGGATGATACCGCTGAGGGTATGTACGATGGTATCCGTCGCGGAGGCCAGCGTCTTTGTCTCATCCTTGGCGGTTATCTCGGGCACGGGGCTCTTCAGGTCGCCGCGGGCCAGCAGTTCCAGACGATCGGCGCAAAGCGTCACCGGACGGGCTATTTTTTTGCCCACAGCCACCGCGATCAATACGCCCGCCGTCAAAAATACCACAATCATTACAATAGTAATCAAGATAGAACGGTATACCCCGTCAAGAAATTCATTCCGGCCCGCCGACACCGTCACGCTCCATCCATTTGTGTTGGGCACGGGGCTGAACGCCATCACCTTGGTGATACCACCGTAGCTGTATTCTCCAAAACCGCTTTCGCCCTGCATCATCTTGGCTTCCAACTGGGCCAAAGGCGCAAGCGAAGCGTCCTTTTGGGCCTCCTGCTGGGTATTATAGCGGCTCTGCACCGTCCCTTCATCATAATAGGCGATGGTCGTACCCTCTTTATCGATAATATAAGCGGTACCGTTTTGGCCTATGGTAATGGTGTTGACCAGCTCGTTCAAAAAATCGGGCTGCATAATAAAATAGACAACGCCCGCCACACTGGTCTGCGGTTTTCCGTCCGCCCAAAGCGGCGCGGCCACGATCACCGACAGCTTATCCCCCGCACTGGTTTTCACCGGCTCGGTCACATAAGATTCTCCGCGCATGGCGGCTTTGAAATATTCTTCCTGCGAAATATTGGCGCTGCTGAATAGATCCTTACCCGTTTTATCGGCTATGCCGCCGCCCGCAAAGCCGTAGTAATCTATCTTTTGGTAAAACAGTTCTTTTTTATCCGCAAGAGAGGTCGTCTCGCTGGTGAACCGTGCCACCGACCCTGTTTCAAACGCGATATTCACCTGCCCCTGCAGCGCGGCGTCCACCTGGTTTGCCGCAACATTAGCGGTATCTGTAAGCGTCTCTTCCAGTACGCCCACTGAAGTGCTGAAATTTAAAATACAGCTGACCACCCCTAAAGCAAGGCTGGCCGCCAACACCATGACGGATAAAAGACAGATGATTTTTGTTTTGATACTTTTCAATTTTTTGCCTCCCCTTTCGCAAATGCAGCACAGCGCTTTCACCCCGCATAAAGGCTTTGCTTTTCACCGGCTTTTACCGGTATGAAGTCTTTTCCCTCCCTCAGTTATTTTTTGACATATGCATCCGCTGTTGCCAATTCAAAACATCTTTTTTGAATTTTTCCACAAAAATAAGAATTATTTTTATATTTTTTAGTATAAATCCACAACGCAGAACTGTCCAGTCTAAATCTGAATTTTTTATAAAAAGTTTTTATTTTACTTTTTCAGCCTCTCTGCTGGATGATATAGGAAACCGTATGAACTGTCTTTTCAGCCCAAACGCTTGAAACCGCATTTTCAGCGCCGTCCATTCCGGCGGTGGGCGGCTCTCTCTGCCTCCTGTTTTTTACGCGTTCACCCTGCGCATGGTATACACCTGGCCGTCATAAGCGTTCAAGATGGTGATGGTATCATAATCCTTTACGGTAAACGTATACAGGGTCTGCGGTTCTCCGCCTTCTTCATACTGCACCAGCAGCCGGCCACCGCTGAATTGCGATGCCGCCGCTTTTGGCTGCGGCATATTGGTGAGGTGCTGCCCCGTCCCCTCCTGCGCGTCAAAAACCATATGCTCGTAATAAAAATCCGCGCCGGCGGTCTCCCACCTCCCCTCTAAAAAGACGTTGATAAAATGGTCTGACAGCAAAAACTTTCCGGCCTGTTCATTGCACGCATAGGGACGAAGCGCCTCCAGCGTGTCCTCATAAACGGTGTCGCGGTCGTCAGAAAAAAAGTTGCGGATGATCTGCGCCACCGCCATATCTTCCTCCACGTCCGTTTCCCCCGCAATTGCCTGCAAAAGGCGCAGCGCGTCCGCCGGCTTTTCCTGCATTTTTTCACAGGCGGCTTTATGGATACGTTCACGGTAGAGGGCCAGATTTTTCTCATAGCTCTCGTCCCGTGCCATCTCCTTCAATTTTTCATAACCAGCCAGCAGTTCGTCCGCATCGGCGCGGAACGAGAGGTCGTCCACCCGGCTGACGGTGGCGTACGCCAGATACAGTTCCGTGCTGTCACGGTATCCGCCCAGCGGTTCAAACCCTTTGGCCGCGCCCGCATAATCGCCGCGCGCCGCCGCCGCGTGCGCCTCAAGATACGCCGTCAAATGCGCGTCGCTAAACGAGAGCCACGGCATACGTCTGGCGCAGGCCAGCGCCTGGGGATAACTCGCCGCCTCCAGCGCGGCGTCCAGCTGCGCCTCGGCCTGTATAAAATATACCGCCCCCGCCGCAATCAGCGCAAGGATCACGATCAGTACGATCCTCCATATATTCTTTTTTCTGTTTTTTCCCTCCCGCAGCGCAGCCCCGTCCGCTTTTGTTGTCTGCAACTCCTCTGCCGGCGTCATTTTTTTCTCCGTCCCGTCCATTTCTCCACCCCTCCAAACTGTCTATGGTTTTGACTATAGCATATCTGCCCTTCTCTTGAAAGAGGAATTTTCTGTTTCACGGCATTGTTTTTTCTCCGTCTGCAGCGGCAGGCTTCCCTTACTGTTTTATAGGGCACCGGCGGGGACGCAAACGCCGTTTTTTGTCAGAGGGGCTTTTTCGCCCGTCTGCCGTTCGTTTTCATATAAAAAGGCCGCCGCTTAAAAAGCGGCGGCCTTTTTTGCCAAATATGGGCCCGGCCCCCGGGCTTTAAATCTCGATTTCAGCTTCGTATACGGTGTTCGCGTCTCCTGTCAGATAGATGGTCTCATCGGTATACCGGATGATGAGGTCTCCGCCCTTCAGCTTTACGGTAATATCCGTATTTTTGTCGCACAGGCCGTTTTCAACCGCCGCAACCGCCGCCGCGCAGGCCCCGGTACCGCAGCCCCAGGTCTCGCCGTTGCCCCGCTCCCACACCCGCATCTTCAGGGTGGTACGGTCGATCACGGTGATAAATTCGGTGTTCACCCGTTCGGGGAAGAGCGGGTTGTTCTCAAACTGCGGGCCCACCTTTTCAATGTCAAGGATATCCACTTCATCTACAAACGTGACGCAGTGGGGGTTGCCCATGGATACGCAGGTGATGACATAGTCGTTCTCTCCCACACGCACTTTCCGGCCCACCACTTTATCGCCGTCCAGCAGCACCGGCAGAGAGGCCGGGCTGAAATCCACCATGCCCATATCCACCCGCAGGCCGGTGACGCGGCCGTCGCGCAGATAAGGTTTCAGCTTTTTGATGCCGGACATCGTTTCGATACGCAGCTCGTCCTTCTGGGCAATGCCTTTTTCATAGATATATTTGCCCACACAGCGTATGCCGTTGCCGGCCATCTTTCCCTCGCTGCCGTCCAGATTGAACATCCGCATCCTGGCGTCGGCCACTTTAGAGGGGCAGATCAAAATCAGCCCGTCGCCGCCGATGCCCTTGTGCCGGTCGGTCAGCCGGATGGTCAGCCCTTCCGGGTTGGTGATCTCCTGCTTGAAGCAGTCAAAGCAGGGATAGTCGTTGCCGCAGGCCTCCATTTTGCAGAAATGCGCCTTCAGATGCTCTTTTCTCATGTCGTTGATGTTGACAAGCTCGGTGTTCATCTGGTTGTAACGGCTCTTCAGGCAGCCTGCCAAGGCGTTAGCGGTATCGATGCTGGTGAGGCAGGGGATGTTGCGTTCCACCGTCTTGCGGCGTATCTTCACGCTGTCCCGGCTGGGGATGCGCCCTTTTGAAGAGGTGGAGATGACATAGCTGAGTTTACCGCTCTCTATCAGCGACAGCGTGTTGTTTTCGCCGTCCTCATGTATTTTGTTGACCTCGACGCACGCGACCCCATAACGGCGGATGATTTCGGCGGTGCCGCGGGTGGCGTACATGGTAAAGCCCAGCTCTGCAAAGCGCCGCGCCGTCTCGCCGATCTCCGCTTTATCGCTGTCGCGCACCGTGATAAACACGCCGCCTTCTTTCTTCATGCTGTAGCCCGCGGCCACCAGGCCTTTGTACAGCGCCTCTTCCATGGTCCCCGCGATCCCCAGCACCTCGCCGGTCGATTTCATCTCAGGCCCAAGATGGTTGTCCACGTTGATCAGCTTTTCAAAGCTGAACACCGGCACCTTCACCGCCACATACGGCGACTTTTTATACAGGCCGGTGCCAAAGCCCATGTCCTTCAGCTTTTCACCCAGCATGGCCCGGGTGGCAAGGTCTACCATCGGTACGCCGGTGACCTTGCTGATATAGGGGACGGTACGACTGGAACGCGGGTTCACCTCGATGACGTACAGCTGCCCCTGATAGATGAGGTACTGGATGTTGACAAGGCCTTTGGTCGCCAGATCCACCGCTAAACTTTTGCTGGTCTGGATGATTTTTTCCGTCATCTCGGCAGTCAGGTTCCAGGCGGGATAGACTGCGATGGAATCGCCCGAATGCACGCCCGCGCGCTCGATATGCTCCATAATTCCGGGGATGAGGATCTCTTCTCCGTCGCAGATCGCGTCCACTTCGATCTCGGTGCCGCTCAGATATTTGTCGATCAGCACAGGGTTCTCTATATTTTGGGCCAGTATGATGGCCATGTACTCTTTGATGTCCTCTTCATTGAAGGCGATGATCATATTCTGGCCGCCCAGCACATAAGAGGGGCGCATCAGCACCGGATACCCCAGCCTTCCGGCCGCAGCCAGCGCCTCGGCCGCCGTCATGACGGTCTCGCCCTTGGGCCGCGCGATATGGTGCTTCTCCAAAAGGGCGTCAAAGCGTTCCCTGTCCTCGGCCAGGTCGATGGCGTCGGCCCCCGTGCCCAGGATGTTGACCCCCATTTTTGAGAGGAACTTGGTCAGCTTGATGGCAGTCTGGCCGCCAAACGCCACCACCACGCCGTAGGGCTTTTCGGTTTGGATGATGCCCCATACGTCCTCGTCGGTCAGCGGCTCAAAATATAGACGGTCGGCTGTGTCAAAGTCGGTAGAGACGGTCTCGGGGTTGTTGTTGACGATAACCACCTCAAAGCCCGCTTTTTTCAGCGCCCATACGCAGTGTACGCTGGCATAGTCGAACTCGATGCCCTGCCCGATGCGGATAGGGCCAGAGCCGAAGACGATGACCGTCTTTTTGTCGCTGGTCTTTTTCTCTAAAAATTCAGCCGCCTCGTTCTCGTCGTCGTAGCAGGAGTAAAAATACGGCGTTTCAGCCGCAAACTCGGCCGCGCAGGTATCCACCATTTTATATACCGGCAGCCGCGGACGGGCCACGGCCTCGCCCGACAGCTCGGTGATCACTTTATCAGGGTATCCGCAGCGCTTGGCGGTAAGATACAGTTCTTCGCTTACGTTGCCCTTGGCAAGCGCGGCCTCTATCCGTACCAGATTGCGCAGTTTGCATAAAAACCAGCGGTCTATTTTGGTGATGTGGAATATTTCATCCGGCGTGACGCCGCGTTTCAGCGCCTCGTAAACCGCGAACAGGCGCTCGTCGTCCTGGGTGGCCACTTTTTGCATGATCTCTTCATCTGAAAGCTTTTTCAGCTTGGGTGTATTCAGGCTTGCATGCCCGATCTCGGCGCCGCGCACCGCTTTCATGATGGCCTCTTCAAAATTGTGCCCGATCGCCATCACCTCGCCCGTCGCTTTCATCTGGGTACCCAGCAGACGTTTGGCATAGACGAATTTATCAAACGGCCATTTTGGCATTTTGATTACGACATAGTCGATGGCCGGCTCAAAGCAGGCGTAGGTGGTGCCGGTGACGGCGTTGCGTATCTCGTCTAAATTGTAGCCGATGGCAATTTTTGCCGCCACCTTGGCGATGGGATAGCCCGTGGCCTTTGAGGCCAGCGCCGATGAGCGGGAAACCCGGGGGTTCACCTCAATGACGGCGTACTCAAAGCTGTTGGGGTTGAGGGCAAACTGGCAGTTGCAGCCGCCCTCTATCTTCAGCTCTTCAATAATGCGCAGCGCGGCGCCGCGCAGCATCTGATACTCTTTGTCCGAAAGGGTGACGGCGGGGGCGATGACGATAGAGTCACCGGTGTGTACCCCTACAGGGTCAAGGTTTTCCATCGAGCAGACGGTGATACAGTTGCCCGCCGCGTCACGGATGACCTCAAACTCGATCTCTTTCCAGCCTGAGATGCATTTTTCCACCAATATCTGGGTGATCGGCGACAGCCGCAGCCCGTTTGAACCGATCTCGCGCAGCTCGGCCTCATTGTTTACAATGCCGCCGCCGGTGCCGCCCATGGTAAAAGCGGGGCGGATGATGAGCGGATAGCCGATCTCTCCGGCAAATTCCACCGCGGCCTCAATGTCCTCCACCACCTTACTGGGGATGCAGGGCTGGTCGATGGCCTCCATGGTATCCTTGAACATTTGGCGGTCTTCGGCTTTATCTATGGTGTCGGGGCGCGCGCCCAGCAGCTTGACGCCGTGTTTTTCCAAAAAGCCCTCTTTGGCCAGCTGCATCGAGAGGGTAAGCCCCGTCTGCCCGCCCAGGGTAGAGAGCAGGCTGTCCGGCTTCTCTTTCTCAATAATGCGCTTGACGGTCTTCAGCGTCAGCGGCTCAATATAAATGGCGTCGGCCATGGCGTTGTCCGTCATGATGGTGGCGGGGTTTGAGTTTACCAGCACCACCTCAAGGCCCTCTTCCTTCAGGGCGCGGCAAGCCTGCGTACCCGCATAGTCAAATTCAGCGGCCTGCCCGATGATGATGGGCCCCGAGCCGATCACCATAACTTTTTTGATGTTTTTATTCAGCGGCATGTTTGTTCCCCTCCCCGCACATGGCGACAAATTCGTTCAGCAGAAAACCAACACTGCCCGGCGCGCCGCAGCTTTCAGGCGCAAACTGCACCGACAGCGCCGGGATATCCAGATATTCCACGCCTTCACAGCTGCCGTCGTTCACATTTATAAAGCTTTCACGCGCAGTGGCGGGCAGCGTCTCACTGCACACCTCATAGCCGTGGTTCTGGGCGGTGATGTATATCGCGCCGGTGCGGGTATCGCGTACCGGCTGGCTCGCGCCCCGGTGCCCGTGACGCATTTTTCGGGTTTTCGCCCCCCGCGCCAGGGCCAGCAGCTGATGCCCAAGGCCCACGCCCAGCAGCGGGATACCGGCGGTGCAAAGACGTGTTGCCTCATGCACGGCCCCTGTCTCGGCCAGCGGGTCTCCCGGCCCGCCCGACAAGACGACGCCGTCCGGCTTTTGGGCCAAGATCTCCTGCGCGGGGGTAAAGGCAGGATACACGCTGACGGCGCATCCCCGCGCAGCCAGCGCGTCCAGCAGGCTTTTGCTCACGCCAAAATCCACCACGGCCAGACGGATGCCGCCCTTTGCGCAAGCCGTGTAAGCTTTTTCAGCCGTCACCGCCTCCACCGCTTTTTGAAGGGTAAAGGCCTTCAGCTCCCGCGCCACCGCCTCCATGTCCGGCTCTGACAGGCAAAGCTTGGCCTTCATGGTCCCACTCTCCCGCAGGATGCGGGTCAGCCGCCGGGTCTCCACGCCGTACATGCCGGGGATCTTGTTCTGCTTTAAAAAAGTGTCAAGCTCCCCTTCCGAACGAAAGTTCGAGGGCTCTTGACACCATTCTTTTACGATATATGCACAAAGCGCTGGTTTCGCACTCTGTTTATCTGCCTCCATCACGCCGTAATTGCCGATAAGCGGAAATGTCTGCAATACCATCTGCCCATAAAACCGCGGGTCTGTCAGGGTCTCCACATAACCCGTCATGGACGTGGTAAATACCAATTCACCAACTGCCTCGGCTGCGAACCCGAAGTTTTTTCCGGTGAATACGGCGCCGTTCTCCAGCACCAAATATGCCGTCTGCTCCATTCCTTTACCTCCTGCTTATATTTTCCAAGCGGGCTTTCCCTCCCGCCGCAAAGGGCCGTCCAGGTGTTTTCCAGCTTGTCCGGGCCCATGCTCTAACTGATTATTTTACTGGCCCCGGGCTCTCTTGTCAATAGAAAATAACAGTGTTTTTTCTTTTCATCATTTCCGTTCCTTCTCCCGCCGCCCTGCGCGCTTTTTTCCGGCCGCGCCTCAAAACCCTTTCAGCCGCAGGCCGGGGCCGTTTATCCGGGCCTCCATTCCATAAGATATTCCGGCTCTCCGGTCTCCCGGTCTATCCCCTTCTCTTTCAAAGCAAAGCCCTCCCGCATATAAAAATGAAGGGCGCGGCTGTTTTTTTGATACGCCTTCAGCGTCAGATACGGCTTGCGTGTTTTCACAAAATCCAGCAGCTGCTTGCCCACCCCCTGCGAGCGGGCCGCTTCTTTTACAAACAGGCCCTCGATATATGTCCCCGCCAGCCCGATAAAACCGGTAAGTTCCCCGTCCTTCTCATCGATATACATCTCTGCGCGCGGCAGCATCCGGCGCACGGCGTCAAAACAGCGCTCCCAATACTCCGCCTCAATAAAGGCGTGGGCCTGCCTGTTGGCCGCCAGCCAAAGCGCCATCACGGCCTCTTCGTCCTTCGGCCCGCCTTCTCTTACCATGCGCTTTTCCCCCTCCGTTATTGTATCCGCTCTATCTTACCACGGCCGCAGCCTCTGCCGCAAGCGGCGTGACAAGCCGCCGCGCCGGACGGGCC
>JAUNTE010000225.1 GCA_030538855.1 Oscillospiraceae bacterium | reverse complement strand
CGCGTCATCTGCCGCCCTGCGTTTTTTGCCTTACAGGCGCGCTGTTTATAAAAAGTGATGTTTTTCTATTCTCAAATAGTCCCTGTCGTCCGCAGGCTGCTTTAAACGGCAAACAATCAAAAAGATGAAAAAGCATATCGTCCAGAAGACAGGGCCGCGGCATAGACAGTAAAACAGACAATATACTTTCTCGGCGCAGCGTGTTGAAAGCACTGCAAATGGGCGGCCTATTTGAGATTTTCAGCGGCGCGCCTTGAAAATAAAAAGCTGCAAGCCGTTTCGTCCGCCCATGCTTTCAGGCGGCTGCCGTGAGAAAGAAAGGACCCGAAAGGATTTGAGGGCCGCGTTCCTTCTTTTTTGTGCTTTGTCCGCAGAAAAAACAGATTTTTTTGCGAAAAATTGAACAAAATGTAAAAGAGCCGCTTGTCCGTATGCAAGGTTTATGCTATATTGAAAATATCTGAGACAGCCGGCGGCGCGGCCCGCCTATGGCTTGGAAACTTTTGTGTGAGAGGATTGTTTGATATGGACGCGATTTCTGTAGGCATATGGTGCCTGCTGCCTCCCATCATCGCCATTGGGCTGGCACTGATTACCAAAGAGGTCATCTCCTCGCTGATGATCGGCATTTTTTCCGGCGCGCTGATCTATTCTTTCAACACCGGCGGCGGCCTGCCGGGGGCTTTCAGCAACACCTTTACCGTGATGGCCGATAACTTTGACGCTTCCATGATTATTTTTCTTTGCCTTTTGGGGGCCCTGGTCGCCGTTATCACTATGGCGGGCGGCAGCCGCGCCTACGGAGAATGGGCGGCAGGTAAGGTAAAAAGCCCTCATACGGCGCAGGTGGCAACTTCGGCCCTTGGCGCTATGATCTTTATCGACGACTATTTCAATTGTCTGACGGTGGGCACCGTCATGAAGCCCGTTACCGATAAATTCGGCATCTCGCGTGAAAAGCTGGCCTATATCATTGACGCGACGGCCGCGCCGGTATGTATCATCGCCCCCATCTCTTCATGGGCGGCGTCGGTCATCAGCAATTTGCCCGATACCGGCATGGGCGGCATGGCGACGTTTGTGTCCACCATCCCCTTCAACCTGTACGCCATTCTCACCATTGTCATGCTGCTGACGCTTTCACTGGTAGATCTGGATTTTGGCCCCATGGCCCGGTACCAGAAAGAGGCGAAAGAGAACGGACAGGCCGAGATCAAAAACAAAGTGGATACCGACGAGCTGGCGGGTATTGAAACGTCGCCCCGCGGCAGGGTGTTTGATCTGCTGATACCTATTTTGGCGCTGATCGTCTTTTCTGTGCTCAGCATGCTTTATACCGGGGGCCTGTTTGACGGGACGGGCAAGGGCCTGTTTGAAGCATTTGGAGACACCAATGCCAATCTGTCGCTGGCCATGGGCGGCTTTGGCGCGCTGATCGTGGCGGCCCTTTTATTTATTCCGCGCAAGCTGATGGGCTTTCGCAAGTTTATGAGCGGCGTTTCAGTAGGGGTAAAATCCATGGTAAGCGCCTGTATGATACTGACGCTGGCGTGGGCCCTCAAGGGGATATGCGGCGAACTCTCGGTGGCAGCATATGTCTCCGATATAGTTGGCGGCAGTGATCTGCCTTCTATGCTGCTGCCTGCCATCATCTTTGTGGTGGCGGCGTTCCTCAGTTTTTCAACCGGCACGGCATGGGGGACGTTTGGCATCCTTATTCCTATCGTGGTACCGCTGTGTGAGGCTATGGACCCCAGCCTGCTGATCATCACCCTGTCGGCAACGCTGGCCGGTTCGGTGTTCGGGGATCACTGCTCGCCCATATCTGATACCACCATCCTCTCGTCTACCGGGGCGGGGTGCGACCATATCCGTCATGTCTCCTCCCAGATCCCGTACGCCATCACGGTGGCCTGCTGCTGCTTTGTAGGCTATTTGGTGGCCGGCTTTACCAAAAACGTCTATATCACTCTGCTTGTGGCGCTGGCGCTGCTGGCGGCTGCCATTGCCGTGATGCATCGTCTCGCGCATAAAAAAGCCGCTTGAATTTAAAAGTCAGATGTAAAAGCAGCCCCTGGCCTTGCGTGCCTGGGGCTGTTTTTTCTGTAGACTGTGCAAAAAGCCCTGTTTGCCCAAATGAACAGGGCAAAAACGCCGTATTTCGCCGCCGGTAAAGCCGCAGCAAAAGGCAAAGGTATAAAAGAGGAAAGTCAAAACCTGCGGCTAAACCGAAGGTATGCCCAAGCCCTATCAGAGCCTGTTGCCAGGCGTCTCAAGATACACCGAAATATTTTTCATCTGCATCGCTTGCCCTGCCGCTGTTAAAACAGCAATATCCATTCTGCTGAAGATTTTTTTAAGGCAGAAACCCGCTGTTTGCCAACCCGCTTCGCTTAACGCTGAAAATAAAAGCTTTTTACGCAGTACCTCCACCGGCAAAGCCGGCGGTTTCCGTATTCAATAAGAATACAGGGGTTTTTACGCCGCCCTTTTGCAGACTGCGAAAAACTGCCTGAAAGCCGATGCAGCCCGTGCGTCGGCAGCAAATCCCGCCTTATGCAGCCATACTTCAGGCCTGCACTGCAAAGGGCAAAGAGGGCTGAAAAAGCCCGCCATGCCAAAGCACTTTTTGCAGGACGGGGTTGGTAAAAGAAAGCGGGGCCGGGGGGTAGCCCGCACTGTATCGAAAAAACCTCAAAGAGCGCTTGACAAAAACATCGAAAAAAGTTATATTATAATCAATACAAATTATCAATAAGGAGAAAATTATGACGACGTCGCGCAATACGGTTCAGCGCGTGCTGGTATACCGCGCTGTGCAGGAGACACCCACCCACCCTACGGCGGATGAGATCTTTACCGTGGTCCATACCAAAAACCCCCGGGTAAGCCGCGCCACGGTTTACCGCAACCTGAGCGTTTTGTCTCAAAAGGGCGAGATACGGCAGATACAGATACCCGCGGGGGCTGACCGGTATGATTTCAACTGCACGCCCCACTATCATTTTCACTGCCGCCAATGCGACTGCGTGTTTGATATGGAGATGCCGGTTTTGCCTGAACTGGAGACGAGGGTAGGAATGCCGGGAGAATTTGACGTACAGGGATATGAGCTTGTATTTACCGGGGTTTGTCCCGATTGTAAATAAGTATAAAATCAAGAAAGGATGTTGAAGATGAAAGAATTGAAAGGTACGAAAACCGAAAAAAACCTGATGGAGGCCTTTGCAGGCGAAAGCCAGGCCCGTAACAAGTATACATATTATGCCTCTAAGGCCAGAAAAGACGGCTATGTACAGATCGCCAAAATTTTTGAAGAGACGGCGGGAAATGAAAAAGAACATGCCGAGCTGTGGTTCAAAGCGCTGCACGGGGGCAGCGTCCCCTCTACCGAGGTGAATTTGGCCGACGCCGCAGCCGGAGAAAACTATGAGTGGACGGATATGTATGACCGTATGGCGCGCGAGGCGAAGGAAGAGGGCTTTGACGAGTTGGCGGCTCAGTTTGCCGGGGTAGCAAAAATCGAGAAAGAGCACGAAGCCCGTTACCGCAAACTGCTGGCGAATGTGGAAGGCGGCCTTGTCTTCTCGCGCGACGGAGATATGATTTGGCAGTGTTCAAACTGCGGCCATATCGTTGTGGGTAAATCCGCACCCGAAGTATGCCCGGTCTGTGCGCATCCCAAGGCGTATTTTCAGCTGAAAGCAGAGAACTATTGATCGTGAAGCGCCGCTGAAGGCAGCCTATCAAAGTAAATAAAGTTCCCCCAGAGAATGAACCGCCCCCCAATCATGAGACTTTATATCTAATGATTGGGGGGCGGTCTTTTATTGCAAAATATAGTTTTGA
>JAUNTE010000012.1 GCA_030538855.1 Oscillospiraceae bacterium | reverse complement strand
GACGATATACAGGAAGACACTTCTTTAAGACAAGACGCTGTCGATCCGTCTATTTTAAAAATTGAAGAAAACCAAAATTCTTACCGGCACATCATAAACGACTTTGCCAAAAGCGCCCTTTTGGCAATGCTGTTCACCATCCTCGTCTTGGCAGCCGCTATATATATCCTTACAGGAAAACTCCTCAAACCGCTCGGCCATCTGACACAGTTCATGAGCAGTATCGATGATAAAAACATGCGCCAAAGAGTTGTGCTCCCTCCGTGCAGGGACGAAGTGTATCGCTTGACGCAGTCTTTCAATAACATGATGGATCGGCTGGAAAGCTCGTATATCGTCCAGAAAAATTTTGCCGCCAATGCCGCCCATGAGTTGAAAACCCCTCTTTCCATCATGAAAACTTCCTTACAGGTATTGGAACTGCAGGACAAGCCCAGCCGTGAAGATTATATGGAGTGTACAAACGACGTCAAGCAGAGCATGAACCGGCTCATTCAAACAGTAGAAAGCCTTACGGCCTTGACTGATTCATCCCTGAAAGATGAAACCGAGGTTATAGACGCTTTGCCGGTTATAAATCAAATAAAAAAAGATCTTACTCCCCTTGCTGAAGAAAGGAATGTAAAAATATCCGTGACCGGGGAGGCCTTGCAGCTTACGTATAACAAGGAGCTTTTTTACAGGATCATGTTCAACCTGATTGAAAACGCCGTAAAGTATAATCACACTGGGGGCTATGTGAACATTGCCGTTTCAAGCAGAGAAAAGTATATCATCATTAAAGACAATGGGATCGGCATGGACCAACAGGCAATCCAAAACATCTTTCAGCCCTTTTATCGATCCGATCTTTCCCGTTCTCAAAAAATCCCCGGCAGTGGTCTTGGTATGTCCATTGTAAAGACAGTGATGGACCGGTACGGCGGCACACTTGAAATAGAGAGTACTTTGGGAAAGGGTACAGAAATTAAATTCAAAATTTAATGCACGCCTCCGGAAACTAACGTTCTTCTAATAAAGGATATGCTATACTGACGCTGTTCCCGGAGAAAAGCTATCCTGGGACAGAATACAAAACCCGGAAATGGAAAGAAAGGAAGATTCAATTATGAAAACAATGATCTCCATTATGGCCGCTGCCGGTTTGATTACCGCGATTTCCTTCTCCGCCCTCGCTGCTGAGGGGCACAATATCCCCGGCAATACACCGGCATCCACTCAGGTGGAATCTGCTATCACCGAAATTGCTGAAGGTCTGGACCCCATGGCTACCGCCGAGGACAGTTCCGGCAACGGAGAAGCTGTGTACACCGGTGTCCGTCTTGTTGAAGACGGCGGCGAATACAATCCTGAGCTCGGTGAGGGTTTGAGCCGTACCGATACGCGCAAGGACCTGGTTGACAATCTGTATTTCCCTGCCCAGCAGTAAAAATGGCAAGGGGCAAAAACGCCCACGATATTATCTGAGGCTCTTGACGCAGCATCTCTAAACCTCTCTTTAAAGCGGAGACAAAATATAGTTGAGAAAAGAGCACAAGGGCTCCAGCATCCAAGCTGGAGCCCTTTTATTAAGTGCGAGAAAAACCAACAAACTGCCAGCAATAGGTAAGCACAGGCTCATCAATGTGTATAGCAGTATCTCCAATTCAGTTCCACAAGTCGTTTCTCTCGACGACGATAGGGCTTTTATGCACTGTCCGTCACTGTGCGCAGGGGTAGAGCAGCTCGGTCAATGACTCAAGAAAATAGTTTTTGTCAGTCACTTTCAAGAAAAAATCTGCCAACGGCGGATTGTCCGTCACCAGTCCGTCGGCACCCATGCGGATGATTTTTAGCATGTTCGCCTCAGAGTTGGCGGTCCAGACGTAAACTTTTTTTCCTTTGACGTGGAGTTGTGTTATCAGCTCAGGGGTCAAAAAACCGGTCTCAACACTGTATGCATCCACATAGGGGAGGTCATAACGGTCGGAAAAAGCCATCATGGTGATATAAACAGTATCAATTTGGGGCGCCAGAGCTTTGCTCTCCCGCAGCAGAGATGTGTCCATGGAGGCAATGAGACACTGCCTCTCCATCCCAGCCGCTTTGATTGCCGCAACAGCCTGCGCTACCAGACCAGTTTCGTGTCCGGTGGCCTTCAGTTCGATCATCAGCCGAATGCGGCCTTTGGCCGCCGAGAGCATTTCGTCCAGCGTGGGGATCCTCTCCCCTGCAAATTCAGCTGAGAAATGGGATCCTGCGTCCAGTGTGCGCACTGTGGCATAATCGGCCTCCCAAACCTTTTGGCTGAACCCGGCGACCCGCCGAAAATCTGTATCATGCAGAACGATCAGTGCCCCATCCCGGGTTTGCTGTACATCAATTTCAGCCATATCGGCCCCTTCCTGGATAGACCACTCCAGCGCGGCCAGGGTATTTTCTGGCGCAAAGGCGGCGCCCGCCCGATGGGAGACCACCACCATCCCGGTCTGAGGATGGGAGTAGGGATTCCCGCCCAGTTCAGTCTCGCTGAAGACACCCAGGATAAGCAGCGAGGCGGCGACGGAAAGAGCGCCGGAGAGGATCGCCTTCCAAGAATACCTGACGGACGCAGGCGCGGGCCGGATGTCGCCACGGTAGTGGTGGTACAAAGCAACAACCACAGAGAACAGGGATACCGGGCCCAGGATACCCAGTAAAACCCTGCCCATGGCGCTCCATTTAAGGTAGTGGAACACAAACATTTCCCTGCCGCCGTCCGGTTCAAATGCCAGCTTACTCTGGCAAAAGAGCAGCAGTATCATAAAGATCAACAGCAAAAGCGCCAGCAGAAGAAAAGCCAGCACACCGGCCAGAAGGGCAAGGGCCGTTTTGAACTTTCTGCCCTTTAACAGCCGCGCACTTTCCCTCAATGCACCACGATAGCGGTTCTCACCCAAAATAACGGCAGGGAAGGAGAAGAGATAGAAAAACAGCAGTACATTCAACAATGTCATAACAACCAAAAAGGCGGCGAACAAGCCGGGCACGCCTTTGATATAGTCGAAGATAAACTCCGGTATCTGCAATTTCCCGGTAAATCCCGTAGTCAGCGGCAGCGTGGACAGTCCAATCGCCGGCACCAGCGCCAGGGCCACAGGCAGGTTCTGGGGGTGAAAGAGCGCCAGCGCCCGCAAAAAGGCGCGCTTCCATAGGGCCCATGGCGAAAGGGGACGGCCCTGCCAGCCATCCTCACAGTAGAGGATCAGAGCTGTAATTTCCAGATAGACGTAAAATGCAACGAGTAAAAAGGCCAAGAGGATCAGAATAATGCAGATAGGATTGCGGAAGATCAAACCGATGTTCTGCTGCCCGATCACCGGCACTTCCAGCACCTTCAGCATAGCTATTTTGAGTAATTCCCACAGATTTGAAAATAAAATATAGCCGGCAATTTTGTAGGTAATCTCAAAAAACAGCACGGCGGTCCAGTTTTTCAGCCCGGCCCGCAGGCCCGATCCAATCAGATATTTCAACATATATTCACCTCTCCTTCACCGATGACTTCATACCAGTAGTATATCAGAGACCCAACGGCATAGATAGTCTTTGCCTTTTTCTACGAAATACAAGGGTCTTTCCCATATAGGCTACGCCCTCATTTAGCAACGCCTCTATGGATTAAATACTGTACCGAGGAAAAACGCATATTATAAAGAAAAGCTGAATATATAATCAGTCTTTAAAACATTGAGCAAAAACTGTAAATTATAGTTTTAATACGGCTGGTACAAATAGCAGGATATATACATAAATTCCCCTGAAACAAAATGCTAACTTTGCCGCAGAGGAAGAAAAAACGGGATCGAACCTTTTAAAAAAGCGGTCTGTGCGCTTTTTAAAATGAAAAAGACCAATTTTTAAAATTTCATCAACTGTACAATCGAACCAGATCTTATCCTTAAACGCAATGCCCCTTTATAAACTATAAAATAAATAAACATCTCAGAAAAACGCGGAGGGAAAACTTTCGTTTTCCCTCCGCCGTTTTGTTTTGTCTCTAAACGTTCCGGTACTTCATCCTGTACTCGCCCTGCCGGGGCGTTTTCTACATATCTCTTCCGCAGGCGTCGCCCTCCCAGGTGGCGTCGATAATATTGCCCGCTTTATTGACATTGCCCGCCGTCACGGTATCTTCGACGATACCGAACAGCCCGAAGGCCTCCTCGGTTCTGGGGCGCGAGCCCGCCGCGGCCACAAGGCACCCCGCCTCGATGCTGGCGCGGCCGCTTTGTTTTTCTACCGTGACAAAGCCCGGCTGGGCCGCGATGCACCGGGTATCCGTCAGCACCGTGATCTTGCCGCAGCGGGCCACCCGGTCAAGCAGGGCCAGACGGTATAAGAGGTTCGCCGACGATGCCAGCTCTCCCGTCATCTCGATCAGCGTGACCTCGCGCCCGGTCTCGGCCAGCTCAAGCGCCAGCTCGGCCCCTACGGTGCCGCCGCCTACAACAGCTATTTTCTGCGGCAGGGCATCCATACGGCGTATCGCCTCGGGGGCGGTGTATATGCCTGCCTGTCCGGCGCCCGCTATCGGCGGTACAATCTCCTGCGCGCCGATGGCGACGATCAGTTTATCCGGCTGCAGCTTTTCAAGCAGCGCTTTGGTGGCGGGGGTGTTCAAAAGCAGGGTGATGTTTGCGTTTTGCACCTGCCTTTTGAGCCATGCGAGATATGCGGCGATCTCGGTTTTGCAGCGCTCCAGCGCGATGACCCGCAGCAGCCCGCCGATCTCGTCCTCTTTTTCAACCAGCACCACCTCGTGCCCGCAGGCTTTTGCCGCCAGCGCGGCGCGGATACCCGCCGGCCCGGCCCCTGCCACCACCACCTTTTTACGCGGGGCGGGGGCCGGCGTTGGCATGGGATAGGGCTGGGGCTGCTGCGTGTAGTCGGGGTTCACCGAGCAGCCGACACACTTATAAGCGGTGGACACATGAAAGCAGCTGTTGCAGCGCAGGCAGGGTGTAATGTCCTGCGCGCGGTTTTCAGCCGCTTTATTTACAAAGTCGGGGTCGGCGATGAGCGGGCGCGAAAGCCCCACCATATCCGCCCGGCCATCGGCCAACTCCGCCTCGGCCTCGTTCGGGTTCATCACCGCCCCCAGCAGCACCACCGGCACTGCCGTTTGCTTTTTTAACGCCTCGGTATAGGCGGCCGTCATAAGATGCGGTTCAAGATTGGTCGAGATCATCTTGGTCATTTGCAGACGGTTTTGATCGTTGCCGCAATTTATCAGCACCGCGTCGATGTCCGGCTGCGCCATCTCGACAAATGCGATCATATCTTCAAACGGCGCGCCGTCGCTGAAATATTCATTGCCGGGTATCTGACATAAAACAGCGGTGTGCCTGCCCACCGCCTGGCGCACCGCGCGCAGTACCTTTAACGGAAAAACCGCGCGGTTTTCAATGCTTCCGCCATAGGCGTCGGTACGGGTGTTATAGTGCGGCGAGAGAAACTGTGACATTAACCAGCCGGAGGCGCAGTCAAATAAAATGGCGTCATAGCCAAGCTCCAGCGCGTCCCGCGCCGTCTGCGCATAGGCCTCGGCCACCGCCGCCATGGCGGTCTCATCCATCGCTTTCACCCGGTCGCCCCGGGCGTTGATCTTATCCACCACGCCCCACGCAAAATCGCCCGGCGCGGGGCGGTAATATTCGCCCACATGAGAGAGCTCGACCGCGAACTTCGCCCCGCCCCGGCGCACCAGCCGGGTCTCGCGCCGCACCGCGTCACGGGGGCTTTTTCCATATTGCCCGTTAGAGAACGCATAGGGCGCCCCGGCGTAAAAATCACTTTTTTCACAGGCCACCGCCGTCATACATGAGCAGACCATCGCCGCCCCGCCGGCCGAGATACGCGCCGCCGTATGGATATCGCCCGCGCACACCCCGCTGGTGGCGATGACCCGGTTGCGCAGCACAAGCCCCCCCAGCCGGATGGGCTGAAATAAATGTACATATTTACTTTTCATTTTTCTTTCCTCTTTTTGATTGTGAGACGGAAACTTCCCGTCCTCCCACCGCGCCGCGATGAAACAGCCATATAAACCCCGCTGCGGCGTTTTGAATTTCAGGTGGTTTTGAGAGGCCGTGCCGCCGCTTTTTCAAACGTTTTCAGCGCCCCGCGCGGTAAAACAGGGCCGTATGGGAACCTATCCGCCGCCTTTCAAAGCGGTTTACAAATACGCGGGCGGCCGGTGATCCCGAGGGCGCTTTTATACACCGAACCGGAAAATGGCTTGCGCAGCGCTTGGCCCGCGCCGCCGACAAGGGGGCGTTTTCTCTGCGTATAAACGCCACCTTGCCTCTCAGCCGTATTTTTATAAAAGGCAGGGCTGTCTGCATAAAGCGCGGACGCCCTGCCTTTTTGGTTTGCGTCAAATACTGGCGGCGATAAAATACGCGTCGTTGGTCGCTTCCATGATCGTGGCGACGCTGCGGCAGTCGCCCACATAAAATGTCTGGGGGACGACGCCGAAAAGGGCTTCGGCCTCGTCCGTCCGGGCGGACATACCGGCCGCCAGCAGCACCGTGTCGGCTTTCAGCTCTTTTTCGCCCTCCGGCGTTTCAAAAATCACGCTGTCGGGCGTTATTTTTTTACAGGCGGCATGCAAAAAATAGTCCAGATTTTCGGCCTTCTGCACATGCTGCATCAGGCTCACCCGGTACAGCACGTTGCCCTTCGGCGCCAGAGCGCCGGTATATTCCAGCACGCTCACATGCTTGCCTGCGCCGCTCAGTTCCAGCGCAAGCTCGCACCCCACGCTGCCGCCGCCGATGACAACAACGTTTTGGCCGATCTCAGGCTCTTTCTCCAGATATTCCACCGCCTGCAGCACGTTCGGCCCGTCCGCCCCCTCGATAGCAGGCGTTTTTACTTTTGAGCCCACCGCCACGATCAGCGCGTCCGGCTTCAGCGATGTGATAAGCGCTTTATCCGCCCGTGTGTTCAAACAAACTTTCACGTTTGATTTCGCCAGCTGCGCCCGCAGATAATGGGTATAGCGCCGCAGGTCGATCTTATAGGGGCCTTTGTCGGCCACGTTCAGCAGGCCCCCGGTCTGAGCGGCCTGCTCCAGCAAAATAACCTCATGGCCGCGCTCGTCGGCGGTGAGGGCCGCCTTCATCCCGGCGGGGCCAGCGCCGACGACAACTACTTTTTTAGGCGCGTCGGTTTTCGGCAGCTTCAGGGGTACCCGGTTTTCACGCCGGTAGCGCGGATTGACCGAGCAGGCGGTGTTGAAATGCCGCGTCGCCGTGTTATAACACTGGTTGCAGCGCAGACAGGGCACGATGTCCTCATCCCGGCCCTCCATCGCCTTTTTTGGCCAGTAGGGGTCGGCGTTGAGCGAGCGGCCCACCATGATAAAATCAGCGATACCGCTGCCGATGATATATTCGCCCTCCTCCGGCGTCATGATGCCGGTACACAGGTCGATCAGCAGGCCGGGGTATTTCTCCCGTACTTTTTTGGCGTAGGGGACATTCCCCATATGCGGCTCAAAGATCAGCGGGGTCTCGATGACGTTGGCCTCGTGGTATTCGTCCATGCCAACCATGATGTTCAGGATATCGATTTTATCCTTTACCCGTCCCACCAGTTCCAGCATATCGTCAAAGGTGTAAGAGCCCTCCACCTTCAGCTCGGCGCTGACGCGGAACTCAATGACAAAATCAGGGCCTACCGCCTGGCGTACCCGGTTTACCAGCTCTATCGCAAGGCGCATACGGTTTTCAAGGCTTCCGCCCCAGCGGTCGGTACGATGATTGAAGCGCGGGGCGAGAAACTGGCCCACCACGTTGTCGTTGGAGATGTCCAAAATCAGCAGGTCGAACCCAAATTCTTTTACCTTTTTCGCCTTCTCCGCCGCCAGCTGTAACTGCGCCTCGATCACCTCTTCGGTGATGAGCTTGGCGGGGCGCTCGGCCAGCTTCATGCCGGACGGGGTATAGATCTCGCCCTGATAATGCCAGGGAAAGCCGATGTCAAACCCCACCAGCGCGCCGCCGGCCGACGCGACGGACAGATTTTCACGCAGGATATCCATCTCGTATTTTGCGAAAGGGTTGCCGCCGTTGGTCTCAAAGGTGCGGTCGATGATGCTGCCGTGATAACACATGGCCACCATCCCCGCGCCGCCCCGCGCCTTATCCAAAAGGCTTACGCCGCCGTAATCGGTTGACGAGACGGTGACGTGCAGCGGCACGGTGCCCATGGGGGTCGAGCAGATACGGTTATGATACAAAAGGTTTTTCACCCGGATAGGTTTAAACAGATTGGGGTATTTTTGGTTTTTCATAGGCTGATCATCCATTGTTTTTTGCGAAAAAGACGTGCTTTTCCGCATCCTCCCTTCTTTTGCAGGCATCGGTTACAGATGTTCGGTAAAAAACGCCCTCAGCGCTTCCATGGCCTTGTCCTCATCGCCGCCCTGGACGGTAACGGTAACGACAGAGCCCTGCTTAACGCCCAGGCTCATCAGGGCGAAAATCCGCGTCAGTTCCGCTTGCCGCCCCTGCGTTTCAATGGTGCATACCGATTGAAACTCTCCGGCTTTTTTTGCCAGCAGCCCCGCCGGCCTTGCGTGCAGGCCCTGCGCCTCCTGAATGGTATAGGTAAACGACTGCATCTTCCGCCTCCCTTCTAAAATTGTGTCAACGGCAGCCAGAGGCTATCTCTCCGTCACGCGCAAAAGCTCCTGCGCGGCGGTTTTTCTTCCTGTGCCCGCCAGAAAAACGGTGTCGTACCGGTCAGAATTTGTCACTACCACCGCGGTTATAGCCGTATGGCCCGCCCGCTCGATCTGTTCAATCGAAAACTTTAAAACAGGCTGCCCGCGTTTTACCCGCTCGCCCTCTACTACCAGCGGCAGAAAGCCCTCTCCGTTCATAGCGACGGTATCCATCCCCACATGGATCATCAGTTCCACCCCCGTGTCGCTGCGAAAACAGAGGGCGTGTTTGGTGTCGGCAAGCTGCACCACAACCCCGTCCACCGGCGCGGATACGACGCCGCTTGCGGGCCGGATACCGCAGCCTTTGCCCAATATCCCCTCTGAAAATACGCCGTCCCTGATCTCATGCAGGGGGATGACCTCGCCCGCTACAGGGGTGTAAATAAGGTACGCGCGCCGCTTTGCCTCTGTTTGAGGGCCTATTGTGTTTTTGGTGTTTCTTTTTTTAAAAAACATGGCAGCAGCATTCCTTTATAGATAAATTTTTTGAAATGGACGCGCCGGGGTCCTTTTTTCCCCGCCTTTACAGGGCCGAAACGCTGTAAAGACGGGGAAGGCCTTTCCTGGTCTTCTCAGTTTTACCCCTGCTTCTGCAGTGCGGGGCTGTCTTTTTTAAACCCGGTAAAGTAAGTAACCACTGTGGCTACCGCAAACGAAATGACGCCCGCGATGATGCCGTTGACAAGGTTTGCCGCGCTGCCGCCCACAAAGCCGGTAAGGCACAAAAAGTTTGCCGTGGCTGTCAGCGTCGTAGCTGTCACACCCGCAATGCCGCAGTACAGGCCGCCGGCAAAAGCCCCCGCCGTCATACCGATAAGCGGACGTTTATAACGGATGCCAAGCCCGTAAAGGCCGGGTTCTGTCACGCCGCCGATGATGCTGGCCACAAAATAACCCACACAAAGGCTGCGCTCCTCTTTGTTTTTTACCCGGATCATCGCGCCCAAGCACATGCCGGCCACCGCCAGGCTGCCCATGATGGCGCCGGGCAGCACCAGAGACTCGCTGCCCTCTGCCGTAAATACAAAGATAAGGGCCGAATACAATACCAGATGCATACCGGTAAATACCAGATACTGCCACAGCGCGGACACCAGCGCGACTGCCAAAATAGAAAACACACCGCCCAGGTTGGCAAAGCCAAGCAGGAAATTACAGATGTAGTTGCCGATGAACGCGCCCGCGGGGGCAAGTACGCAAAGGGTGATGGGCACCATGATCAAAACGCTGAGGAACGGTACAAACAAGATCTTCAGCGCTGTGGGCAGCCACCGCTTTAAAAATTTCTCTATCCACGACAGCACCCATACGCAGAGAATGATGGGGACGATGGTGCTGGCGTAGTTGGAAACCGCGCAGGGGATACCGAACACGGTGAACGACGCGCCTTCAGCCGCCATACCTGTAAAAGTGGGGTGCAGCATGATAGCGCCCAAAAACATGCCGATGACCGGCGTTGCGCCAAACTTTTTTGCCGCGGTATAGCCGATGACGATGGGGAAAAAATAGAAGCCTGCGTCGCCCACAAAGGTAAACAGGGTATACAGGTCGCTGTCGGCGGCAATCAGGTTGAGCATACCGGGGCCAAACACCGCCGCCAGCATTTTGAACAGCGAGGCCGCCATCAGCAGGGGGATCAGCGGCGTCAGACAGCCTGAAAGGCCGTCCATCATGCCTTTGAAAAACGACCCCACCGTCCATTTCTTTTTCGCTTTCGGCTCGTCCGGTTTGGGCGTGTCCAGGTTTTCGTTTATCTGCTCACCCTGCTGCAGCCCGGCCAGCCCACATATCTGCTCATACACCTTGTCTACGGTCTGCCCGATGATGATCTGCAGCTGTCCTCCCGCGTTCATCAGGCCCAATACCCCGGGTATCTGTTTGATAACGCTTTCCTGCGGGACGCTCTCATCCTTCAGGTTGAACCGCAGCCTCGTCATACAGTGTGAGACGCCGCTCACGTTTTCTTTGCCGCCAACCGCCTGCAAAATCGCCTCGGCCAGCTTGCGCGTACTCTCTGCCTGTGCCATGATCTCATCCTCCTTTTTATTTGACCTTATAAAAAAAACCAAAGCGGACGCACGTCTTTCGTGTGTCGGCTTTGGTAATGCCCCCTGTACGGAGTAACAATCCATGATAAGCTATAAAACCGGCGGCCAGCCGCCCATGGCCCTGCGCCTTTATGCGCGGCGCCCGCAGAAAACCTGCTTTTAAAAATCAGGTTTTTTCAGCCTGGGCCGGGCCTATGCCCTGTTATTTTGCAAAATACGTTGGATGTGGATCATCAGATACAAGATCTCGTCCTCGGGCGTTTCGGCCTCTTCGCCCCGGGCGATGATCCGCGCGATCTCCTGCGCGCAGACGCGCGCCTCGGGATAAGTCTCGGAGAGCGTCGCCGCCAGCAGCTGATTGTCGTCATGAAACTGCTCGTTATCACGCACCCGCTTCATATAATACCGCAAATGCATGGCGAACCGGTTATAACTGAAACTGGCCCGGTCTATCTTTACCGAAAAACGGTTTTCTATGGTCCGGGCGGCGGCCTCAATCAGCTTTTCCGTCTCCGCCCCATTTTTTACCTGCCTGCGTTCCCCCTCCGCGTTGATGAAATGCAGCGCGATGGTGGTCACCTCTCCCGGTGGAAGCGCCGCACCCAGATTTTTTTCTACCAGCTCTACCGCGTACCGGCCCAGCTGCGTCTCTTTGGGGTAGAGCTGCTCCACATCAAAAGAAAACGGAAATTTGATGTCCTGATATTTTTCCATGCGGATGATGGCGAAATTGATATGGTCGGCAAGGCTGATGACCAAGTTGGGATTGAGGTCGCTGTCCAGCGTCCGCCGCGCCTTCTGAACGATAAGGGCCGAAGTCTCAAGAACCTTTTCCGGCAGCTCGCGTATCATCTCGTAAAAGGGTTTATCGATACGGTAAAAGGTCATAGAGATCTGGGCGGGGGTTATCTCACAGGGCATGGAGGGAAAACCGATACCTTTACCGAACGCGATCAGCTCCTGTCCATTGCTGTCCACACACAGCGCGACGTTATTATTGATCTTTTTTATCGCTTTCACGGCTTTCCCTCCCTTCACTTTTCTTTATTTTGTCCGGTTTTATGATAAAAAGGCATAAAAAAACTTGAAGACATACCAAAACCGGTCCGGTAATGCCTCCAAGAGTAACAATCCTTCGTACAAACGTTTATTCTGTTGTTTACAGTATAGACCGTAGGATATCTTTTTGTCAATGTGTCAAAATAACCTATAATTCGACTTATTGTATAGATGATTTGCACAATCGATTTCTATTTTTGTTCAAAAGCAGTTGACAAAAAAGAAAAAGTACAGTAAGCTGAAAATAAAGAATGGGTTGTAACCACCATGGGCATCACCATATTCAGGCACGGCTTCGCCGCGCCTGAATATGGTTTTTTTTATTGCAAAGCAGCGCCTGAAAAAGCGGGTATCGCGGCAAAGAACAAACCCCGCTGCCACAGCGCCATCTGTCACAGCGCCGTTTTTATGAGAAAAGAGAAACCCCGCGCCGGTTCAAAACTGAAAAACCGTACTGCGTTGCCATGGATCGCGGAGGAACGTCACTTTCACACCGGGGACAAAAGGCGCCCCGGGCCGTCCCATCAACCCACATATAAAAAATATGAGTCAAAAGAGCCGGCGCCCCCATCCCCTCCGGCCGCCTGTATAAAAGGGCTGCCCGGCAAGCGCGGGCCGCTTTGCCCGCGGGGACGGACAGGGCCGCGCACCCTCCCGGCGATATGCACCCAATGCGGCGGCCTTGCCGTCCCATAAGGCCACTGTGCTTCACACATTTTTTAAGACGCCGCACCCACCGGCGTTGACAAATGATAATATGTTGAGGAGGTTTACATGATGAAAGCATTCCCCGAAGGCTTTTTATGGGGCGGCGCAACCGCCGCCAACCAGATAGAGGGCGCGTGGAGGGAAGACGGCAAAGGCCCCAGCACCGCTGATATGCAGACAGGCGGCGGGCTTCATACCCCGCGCCGCGTCACCCCTGTACTTGAAGCTTCCGCCTTTTATCCAAGCCATGAAGCGATCGATTTCTACCACCATTATCGTGAGGACATCGCCCTGTTCGCCGAGATGGGCTTTCAGGTATTTCGGCTTTCCATCGCATGGAGCCGTATTTTCCCGCACGGAGACGACCCAAAGCCAAACGAGCAGGGGCTGGCCTTTTACGACCGCGTCTTCGATGAGCTGGAAAAGTACGGTATCGAGCCGCTGGTCACCATTTCTCATTATGAGCTGCCGTTCAGCCTTACACAAAAGTACGGCGGATGGAGAGACCGCAGGCTGATCGGCCTGTATCTGGATTACGCAAAGGTGCTTTTCAAAAGGTATAAAGGGCGGGTAAAATATTGGCTGACTTTTAACGAGATCAACAGCGCCATGCTGCCGCCGGGGGCTTATCTGTCACAGGGAATGATTTTAAAAGAAGAGGAAAACACCCCGGCCATACGGATGCAGGCGCTGCATCATCAGCTTGTGGCAAGCGCGCTGGCGGTGCGCGCCGCCCATCGCATCGACCCGGCCTGTAAAGTGGGCTGTATGCTGTGTTATCTTGATTCACAGCCGCTTACCTGCGCGCCCGAGGACGTTTTGCTGGCGCAGTATACCGATCAAACCGTTAACCTGCTCTGCGGCGACGTACAAATACGCGGGGCATATCCGGCTTTTACGCGGCGCTATTTTGAAAAAGAGCACATCCGCCTTGAGACAATGCCGGAGGACGAGGCGGCCCTGCGCCGCGGCAGGGTGGATTTCTGCGCCATTAGCTATTATATGTCCAACTGTGTCAGCGCCCGCGCGGGAGTGGAAGAGGTGAGCGGGAACTTGATGGGCGGCTACAAAAACCCGCATTTAGAGACGTCCCAGTGGGGGTGGCAGATCGACCCCGCCGGCCTGCGATGGACCTTAAACCATCTTTACGGGCGGTATGGCATACCGCTGATGGTGGTGGAGAACGGCCTTGGCGCCGAGGACAAGCCGGGGCCCGGCGGCGAGATCGAGGACGATTACCGCATCGATTATCTGCGCCGCCATATTGAGCAGCTGCGTTTGGCGGCAGAGGACGGCGTGGAACTGATGGGATATACCGCCTGGGGGCCCATCGACCTTGTCAGCGCCTCTACCGGAGAGATGAAAAAACGTTACGGTTTTATTTATGTGGATAAACAGGACGACGGCAGCGGTACGCTGGAGCGGAGAAAGAAAAAATCGTTTTACTGGTATAAAAAGGTGATCGCCTCCAACGGGGCGGCGCTGTAAAGCATACGTTGAACGGCGGCCGTTCAGCGTTTTTTACGGGCAGAAGCAGTACGGCCTCTGAAGGCTTTTATCTCCTTTAGAGGCCGTATTGTTTTTGTGCCCGCCCGCAAAGGCGCGGATGCGTTTTGAAAAAGCTTTCGCCTTCAGCAAAAAAAAGAGAACCGGCATACCCTTATAAAAACGTAATCAGCTTTTATAAAAACAGTCTCAGGAAAAAGGGGCTGCTGACACACCAGGCTTTATAGAAAACGAGAGCGTTTTTTTCGGCAGATAAAGCAAAAGCCGCAGGGTATACGAAAGGTATTCCCTGCGGCTTTTTGTGAAATATGCTGGAATAAAACGCCGAAGCTTTTCAAGGGGCGGCTTTGTCAACAGCTCAAAAAAGGGCAGAGGTAACGGTGCGGCGGTGAAGCGCCGGGTGGGGGGCACTTCTTCTATGATGGATTCAGCCGGTCATCGACGGCATTTTACCTACGCGCCCTGTGCGGGGCGGACAGGGGACCGTACCGCCCGCAGAAGCCTCTGCCACATGGTAACCCCCACGTCTATACAAGGCCCGAATTTGTATAGTAAACTTGCATCGCCCCGCTATTTCGATCTACGCCCCCCCGTGGGCCCTGTGGATCGAAACTTTAAGCAAACGATCAAAGCCCACAAGCCCGACAGCCGCGCCCCGTGCGGGGCGCGACCTTTTTGTGCCGCGTGGGGTCAAGCACATTGATATTTCAATCCACGCGCCCATACGGGGCGCGACATATCATATCCCCGTGCTGTATGTCGCTTGCCGTCATTTCAACCCACGCGCAGAATATCTTTAGTGGTATTTTTTACAGGGCGATTTCAACCCACAAGACGTGGATAGGTATCTCGGCTCGGCAGTGTCGCGGCCCCACTGAGCCCTGCCGCCATTTTTGAGATATTGTAGTTTGCGCGGGTCATGCTGGGCCGATGAAAATAAAAAAATGATCCATACGCAGCCTTTTCCGTATCCCGCGTCCCTTTTCCCCTGACAGGGTGTAAAAGCCCTTGCAATGGGCGGCGGCAGATTTCCTCCCTCTGCGGTAAAGCGGCCCGCCTGCACCGGCGGATATTTGCCTGAAAATGAGCGGGCTTTTATATCCGGCCCCGGTATGGCTTTATAAAAACCATTTGCACATCTCGGCAAAAATATGCAGATACCATGGCACGCGTTCGTCCAAAAGGCCGGTGACCGTGCTTTTGTCAAAGCCCGCCCAGGTGTTTTGCAGGCCGGTACAGAAAGTGTACCATTCGCCCTGCGCCGACGAGGCCCCCAGCGCAATTTTGGCGTTGGCCACGTCCCCCAGCGCAAAATAGTGCCCAAAGGCCGCCGCCCCAACCGAGAACAGCCCTACGGCGCAGGCCCCCAGTGCATAAACGCCCAGCGCCACGGCCCCTACGGCAATCAGCCCGGCGGCCACGGCCCCAAACGCCAGCAGCCCCAGCGCGAAAGTACCGAAAGCTAAAAGCCCCATGGACAAAACGCCGAAGGAGAGAAGCCCCATAGAGAGCAGGCCGAAGGATACCACGCCCTTTGCCCGCAGGCCAAAGGCGAAAACGCCGTGGGCGCAGCCTTTTAGGCCGATATGTACATGAACCAGGGGCAGCCCGCATATGGCGCGCTTACTTTTATATTCATACAGGACGCCCCCGTGCGAAGCGAAAAAACTGCCTCCCTGGTAAACGGCGGTGTTTGAAGCCGGGCCTTCCGGCTGTTCTTTTAAAAGATGATCGGTGCTGCAGCCGAACAGCATACTCAGCGCAATCAGCTTTTCCGTCTCAGGAAAAGCGAGGTCCGACTCCCATTTCGAGACCGATTGGCGCGAGACCTCCATTTTTTCAGCCAGCTGCTCTTGTGTCAGGCCGTGTTCTTTTCTCAGCCTAGCAATTTTTTCACCTGTCGTCATATGCCGCTGCCTCCCCTTCTTTACCTGCCTTACATGCTTTGCATGCTTGCATGGGTTTACTGTAACGCGCGGCGGGCTGCGCAGCCACCGCTTTACAGGTTCTTTTTGTAAACTTTGGGTTGCGTTTGCCAAAAACGGCCGGTGAAACGGCTGTTTTTGGCGGGGCTTGCCGCCGTTGGATAAAGGGCAGGGCAGGGGCAGCCGAAGAAGGCCTACGCTTCCCCGTGCTCTTTCTTCCAGGCCAAAAAGCCCTCATAATCACCGGTATAATCAAGACAGCCGGGTTTACCGGCCCGCAGCTCAATAATACGGTCTGCAAGGGTGGCCGTCATCTCGTAGTCGTGGGTAGAGAAAAGGATGTTGCCGCCGAAGGCCGCCAGACCGTCGTTCAGGGCGGTGATGCTCTCAAGGTCGAGGTGGTTGGTGGGCTGGTCAAGCAGCAGCACATTGCTTTGGGCCATCATCATACGGCTGAGCATACAGCGCACTTTTTCGCCGCCTGAAAGCACCTTGGCGGGTTTGAACACGTCGTCGCCTGAAAACAGCATCCGGCCCAAAAAGCCCCGCAGATACGTCTCGGTGGTGTCTTTTGCATATTGGCGCAGCCAGTTGAGAAGGTCGAGCTCACAGTTATCAAAAAAGGCCGCGTTATCTTTGGGGAAATAGCTGCGGCTGGTGGAGACGCCCCATTTAAAGCTGCCCGCGTCGGGTTCATCTTCGCCCGTTAAAATTTGAAACAAAGCTGTCTGCCCAGCCTCGTTGTCGCCCACCAAGGCGATTTTTTCGCCTTTATTGACGATAAAGCTGACATTGTCCAGCACCTTTACGCCGTCGATGGTTTTCGACAGCCCTTCAACAAATAAAATATCCTTACCGGCCTCGCGGTCCATCTCAAAGCCGACGAAGGGATAGCGGCGGCTGGAGGCCGGCAGCTCCTCCAGCGTGATGGAGTCGAGGATCTTTTTCCGGCTGGTAGCCTGTTTGGATTTGGACTTGTTGGCCGAAAACCGCTGGATAAATGCCTGCAGGTCGCGGATCTTCTCCTCTTTCTTTTTGTTTTGATTGCGGATGAGCTGCTGCATCATTTTGCTGGATTCATACCAAAAATCGTAGTTGCCCATATATAGCCTGACTTTATTGTAATCGATGTCCACCGTATGGGTGCAGACGGCGTTGAGAAAGTGACGGTCATGGCTGACCACCAGCACCGTACCGGGGTAATCGATCAAAAATTCCTCCAGCCAAGCGGTGGCTTCCAGGTCAAGAAAGTTGGTGGGCTCGTCCAGCAAGACGATACTGGGGTTACCAAACAGCGCCTGTGCCAGCAAAACCTTCACCTTCTGCCGTCCGTCCAGGCTGGACATCTGGGCGTCGTGCAGCGGGGTGGAAAGGCCCAGGCCGTTCAGCAGCTGGGCCGCCTCGCTCTCGGCCTCCCAGCCGTTCAGCTCGGCAAATTCGCCCTCCAGCTCGGCGGCTTTTTCGCCGTCGGCCTCAGAGAAATCCTCTTTGGCGTACAGGGCCTCTTTTTCTTTCATAATGTCGTAGAGGCGGCGGTTCCCCATGATGACAGTATCCAGCACCGGGTAGGCGTCATATTTGAAGTGGTCCTGCTCCAGCACGCTCATCCGGTCGTTTTTGTCCATGCTCACCGTGCCTGAGCTGGGCTCAAGGCTGCCGCACAACACCCGCAGCAGGGTGCTTTTTCCCGCGCCGTTAGCGCCGATGATGCCGTAGCAGTTGCCCGGCGTGAACTGCAGGTCTACATGGCTGAAAAGCTGGCTGCCGCCAAAGCTCACGCCCACATCGTTTACAGATAACATTCAATTTCTCCCTTTTTCCAATCGTTTTTCTTTTTTCAGCGTCTCTTTCAAAAAGGCAAAGGTCTTTTCTTCGCCCTCGTCCTTCAGCATAACCAGCAGCTTTTCAAGCAGGGCGCGGCTTTCAGGATGAAGCAGATAGTGGTCGCGGGCGGCCGTGTAATACTCGTAAGGATGGATGGAACGATAGTTTTCTCCCTGATATATCTTGCTGGCGGCCACCCGGTCGCAAAACATCTCGGCCACATAGCGCACCGGCATTTTCATACCCGAGAGGGCATGTTCGCCCCCGGCGCTGTAGTCGATCCAATATTCAAGATGGTGCTTATTACGCCCTTTGTGATGCAGCCACGCCCCGCTGCAGCCTTTGGCCGCCCGCTCGGCGTCGTTGGGGCTGCGGTTGCCCTGATAATATTTGGCCCCTACCCAAAATTCAGAAGGGGAATATTTTGAGAGGTCGTGCAGAAGGCCCTGCCGGTAAAGCCCCACCCGAAAGCAGTGCTTCATCACCAGCCATTTGTGGGCGGTGATGGTTTTAAAATGTTTCAAGACATGCAAAAAAGAAGCCCCCTTACTTGGATATACGCCCGGCCCGCCGTATTAAACCCAGGGCATTAAAAAGGCGCGCGGCAAAAATAAGCTTACAATAAACAAAATAAAAAGAACGGCGAAATTTACAGCCGTAAAATATCCGAGGTAACGTCCCTTTTGCGCACCCGGCATCCGGCAGTATATTTTATAGCTGATAAGGCTGGCAAGGCTGGAGACCAGCGTGCCGAAGCCGCCGATGCCCGCCCCTGCCACCAGCGCGCCGCCGTCGGCACAAAAATCAGAGAGCAGCACCGCCGCGGGCACGTTGCTGATCACCTGGCTGACGAGGATGCAGGTGCCGGTGGCAGAAACCTCCATCCATCCCTGCAAGGCCGCCCGCACCGGGGCCAGCGCGCCAAGGTTGCCCGCAAAAATAAAGAAAAAGAGAAAAGTGCATAACAGCCCCAAATCGATCTGTTTAAAAAGCGAAGGACAGAAAACCAATACGCACAGCACCACCGCTCCCAGCGCCCAGGGCCAATCCACCACGCGAAAAACAGACAGCAGGCAGACGGCAAACAAAATACAGCAAACGGTAAACAGCCTGCGGTCAGTCTTTTTCGGCGGTGTTTCAAAAACCACGGCCGTTTCACAGGCGGGCAGCAGGCGGCAGCATACCAGCAGCAAAACCGCCCCTGTCAGGGTAAGCGGCAGCGTCACCGAGAAAAACGCGGCGGGCGTCATCTCATAATGGGCGTAAAGATAGAGGTTCTGCGGGTTGCCCACCGGCGTGAGCATACTGCCCAGATTGGCGGCCACCGTCTGCAGGATAACGGTGGGTAAAAGCAGCGCGGCCTGGCCGCACAGCAGCAGCGTCAGCGCGGCAAAGGGCACAAAGGTGAGCAGCGCAACGTCGTTTGTCACCAGCATGGACGAAAAAAAACATAAAAATACCAGTACCCCGCACAGGCGGCGGGTATTTTTTGCCCGGCCGCTGAGGGCGCGGGCCAGTTTTTCAAGCACGCCGGCCTGTTCGATACCCGCTACCACCGCCATTAGGCAGAATAAAAGCGCGATGACGCGCCAATCGATATACGAAAAATAGGCCGCCGACGGAGGCGACCACAGCATAGAGCACAGCGCCGCGAGGCCGGAGACGCAAAGCACCGGCTCACGTTTTATAAACCCGCGTATTTTCAGCAAATTTCTCACCCGCAGGAATTATAACACGGAAAAGCCCGGCTGTCATCTTTAAAAAAACGCGGCGGGGTAAAAACCGGACGCGGCTTTAAGCAAGGCGGTGGAGAAAACGGCTATTTTAAAATAAGCCGGGTAGCGCCCGGGTTGAGGCTGAGCATTTTTGAGGCGATGCGAGGGTGTTTCAGTTTTGTGCGCACCATCTCCTGCAATACGGTGCCGTTATAGTAACCGTGAATGACCACCACCTCTTTAACCGCAGGGGGCGCGCTGCTTAAAAGCCTTTCCAAACTGCGTTTGGCCTCGTCCGCCGTCATGCCGTGCAGGTCTACCTCAAGAATATTTCCTTTTCTCTGCTGACGCATATCATACCTTCTCCCGGTTAAGATTTTTTTGAAAAACAAGAAAGCTTTCGTCAAAAGGCGGCTGAAAAAGCCGGCCTTCCTAAAACAGAATTTTTCGCAAATGCAAATCATTTGTCTTATAACTGGGTGATAATAGGGGCCTGCCGCCTTCTTACGCGTCAGGCCCCGTTTCATTCCGCCGGTTTCAAACTGTATATAAGACGTCAAAACCGTAACAAAGTTACTCTTCAAAATAAGCTGAATCAAGAATGGAGAGAAGGTCTTCCTCGTAATCAGGTTTGGGTTCATCCGGGGTACCGAGACGGAAGGTATAAAGCGCATCGCCGCGAAGCAGGATCACCATCATGGAGTAAATAGGGGTTTGCCGTATCTCCCCGGTCGTTACAATGGTTCGCTC
>JAUNTE010000224.1 GCA_030538855.1 Oscillospiraceae bacterium | reverse complement strand
GAGTGACAGGATTCGAACCTGCGGCATCCTGCTCCCAAAGCAGGCGCGCTACCAACTGCGCTACACCCCGAAATATAAAATTTACAAGCATTGTTCAAGAAGAAGGGCCGAAGAAATAGAAGCTGCCCATGAGAAGCGGTGAACTGCAAATCAGACGGGAAATGCAGACGGCCGGACCTTTGAAACTTTTTTCATCATAATATATCAAAAGTAAAAAGTCAATCGGAAAACAGGAAGGCGGGCAGAAAATATACCGGGACCGGAAACAAAAGGACAAGCCGCATCAGGCGGCGCAAAAGTAAAAAGAGCGGGTATCGAAAGAGCTGCCGGGACAGGGGAAGAGAAAGGGCACTGCAGGGCTGGCGGCAAAAAAACGGGAAAGAGACGGCAGAAATACCGCAGACCGGCAGGAGAAAAGAGAAAAACGGCGCGTCTGAAAACAGAGAGGGTGAACACAATAGCCGGGAAAAAGAAGACAGAGGCTGTGGCGCAGACGCGGCAGAAGGGGGAGCGTAAGGGCTTGTCTGAACTGAAAAATAAGTTGTGAAGAACGGTGGAAAAATACCCATGGATGTTTGGACCCCAAAAAGAAGAGCCGCGCCCCCGACGGCTGGGCGGGATTTTGGCGAGGCCTTTCAAAACAGAAGGATTTTTGTTGTGGAGCTAAATCTATGAGGCCCCCGCACTTTCACGCGCAGAGGGACGGGGCAGAAGGGTGTGCTGTTATACTTCCGGCACAGGGGGCGGAACAACGAAAGGCACGGCAGCGGAGGGAAACCATGAGAATGGCCGTGCTTTTGTATACAGGAGGAGAACAGCGACAGGGAAACCCGGTGCGGGGCGGATATGGGGCCGCGTTTTCACGCGCGGGGCGGCGCAGATGGGTTTTTTACCGGCATGAAAAGAAAAAAGCCCGTCGTGTCTTCACACGCAGGGGGGCGCAGATGGGTATGCGATTGCAGCTTTCACGCACAGGTGGAAGGAGGGCGTTATAGGATACAGCACCTGCCGCGTATAAAAACCGTGGCCCGCGTACAGGCGGAAAAACAGCGTGATGGTTTTCACTTCAGCTGTGAACTTGTGTATGCCCGCCCGTCCGCGCCCTGCCGCGCACATTTATGCCTCTGGTGTACAGGGGGGAGAACGGCAGGTTTAAAAAGCGATGGGCTCAGTGCCGAAATAATCGCAGACGGCGTAATAATAAGCCTGTGCGGCGGTGCGGTATCCGGCGTCGGTACCCCAAAAGGCGGCATCTTCGGCGCTGGTGACAAAGCATTGTTCAGCCAGGACGGCGGGACAGCCGCAGTCCTCCAAAATGCCGAAGCCACGGTAACGCGAGGGGATGGAACCGCTTTCTTCAGCGATTTTTTTGTCGTAACCGCCGCGGCCGTTTTCAACATACCAAGCATAGCGCACGCCGTTTTCTCCGCGCAGAAGGGCCCCGGAAGCCTGCATGCGGGCGGCCAGACACCGGGCGAAAGCCAGGCTTTCAGGCCCCCAGTACCGGCTGGGGAGGGTGGGGTAGCATTCAAACCCCGCAGCTTCGGGATTATCGGCGGAATTGGCGTGGATGGAGAGCAGAAGAACGGCGTTTGCCTCCAGCGCGGTTTGTGCGCGTTCAGCTATGGTGCGGCTTTCACCCGGGGCGCGGCACAGTACCGGGATATAATTGGCGTCCTGCGCCAGCAGATATTCCAGATAGACTGCCGTGGCCTCGGCCATATCTGTCTCACGAAAAAGCCCCACGGCCCCAGGGTCGCTTCCTCCATGGCCCGCGTCGATGGCGACCACATAGGGCGGCGTGGGGATGGGTTTGGAAGGCTTACGCAAGAGCCGGAGAAGGAGCAGAAAGGCGCAGAGCAGGAGCAGCGCCGCGGCGGCAAAAAAAATAAGCTTTTTTCGCCGCCGCCGGGCAGAGATGCGGGAGTGCCGGCGTACGGGCATGGAGGGGGCCCTCCTTTTTTTGAATGGTACTTTTGTTCTCATCATAGCATATTCTGGTATGAGACGCTATAGCAGGGGCCGGGCAAAAATAAAACAGGACACAAAGCGACAAAAAAATGACGTGAAAGTGACCAAAAAAAACGGCGGGAACTGGAGAAATTCACAAGCTTTATGTTTTTCACCAAATAAACATTGACTTTGCTTTTTCGTGGTGTAAAATGTAAGAGTGTAAAAGGATAGTATCAAAGTCCGGGGGACGCTATGGCTGATTTCGATGAACAGCTGCGCAGGGCCAAGGCGCGGGATGAAGCGGCCCTGGCGTATATGATTGCCCGAGAGATGCCGCTGATCAGGCGTACGGCGCGAAAAATGACGGCGCCGGGGCTGGATTTTGAAGACGCGGTGCAGGAGGGGATCATCGGCCTGTTTCGTGCGATTGAGACCTATGACAGCACGCGGGTGTCCTCTTTTACCACCTATGCCGCGGCCTGCATCCGCAACGCGGTGATAACGGCGGCGCGCACAGCGGGCAGAAAACGCAACCAGCCGCTGAACAGCTCGGTACCGTTTGACGAAGAACCTTTTACCGAGGGCCCGGAGCAGATCGCCATTGACAACGAGGCGTACCGGCTGACGGTACACCGCATCAATACGGCGCTGTCGCCCTTTGAGAGCAAAGTGCTGCGCTGCAAGCTGGCGGGCGCTTCAAGCAAAGAGATCGCGGCCCGGCTTGGCTGCGAAAAGAAAACAGCGGACAACGCGTTGTGGCGTATCCGTCAAAAACTGAAAAGGTGACTGCCGGTGTATGCCGGTTCACATAAATATGCCCCCAGTAGCTTAACAAGAGCGTTGGTCCTAACCAAAGGTGTCGGTTTCAATCCTTCCGCGGGCAAATACTAAAAATCCTAAGGAGATACCAGTATGTACGAAGACAAAACATTAGTATGCAAAGAATGCGGTAACGAGTTCGTGTTCACCGCCGGTGAGCAGGAGTTCTACGCCAGCCGTGGCTTTGAAAATGAGCCCCAGCGCTGCAAAAACTGCCGCGACGCCCGCAAGAACGCCGCCCGTGGACCTCGTGAGATGTTCACCGCTGTCTGCGCCGGCTGCGGCGGAGAAGCGAAGGTTCCCTTCAAGCCCCGCGACGACCGTCCTGTTTACTGCAGCGACTGCTTCGCGAAAATGAAGAACGAAGGCTAAGCTTTCTGCATACAAAAAGGCGCTCTTTCGAGAGCGCCTTTTTTTTTGCGCATTGCTGTGGTATACTAAAACATAACTTGAAAGAAAGAGGACGCTAGGATGAATGTGACAAAAAACAGTATCATTGGAGAAGTGTTGGATATTGACCCGACGACCGGGCCGATTTTTCAGGCGATTGGGATGCACTGCCTGGGATGCCCCGGCGCGCGCAGCGAGAGCATTGAAGAGGCCTGTATGGTGCACGGCGCCGACGCGGACGCGCTTGTGGAAAAACTGAACCGCCATTTCGCCGGGAAATGACCCCTCCCACGCTGGACGGACGCCTTGCCGCCGCGGCCGCTTTTGTGCGGCCCGGCGCGCGGATGGCGGATATTGGATGTGACCACGGCAAGCTTTCAGTACATATGGCGATGACGGAAAAAGCGCGGTATGTGATAGCGGTGGACGCGCGGCCGCAGCCCCTGCGAAAGGCACGGGCCCTGGCAGTGCGCGCAAAGATGGAAAAGCGGGTGGAATGCCGGTTGGGCGACGGACTGACGGCGCTGCGGCCCGAGGAAGCGGACGATATTGTCATGGCGGGAATATCGGGCGTAACGGCGGCGGAGATTTTAGCGGCTTCGCCCTCTTTTTGGCAGGAGGACAAGCGCTTTATTTTTGTCCCCGCTTCAAAAGCCGCTGATCTGCGGCGTTGGCTGTGCGGGCACGGCTTTAAGATAGAGGCCGA
>JAUNTE010000223.1 GCA_030538855.1 Oscillospiraceae bacterium | reverse complement strand
GGAGGGGCGCCGGATGGACAGGACAGACGCGGTGAGAAAAAAACTGCAGGAGATGGCGGAACCCGCCTATCGGGATTTTTCGGCCGCGCTTGTCCCGGGGTGCGCCAATATGCTTGGGGTGCGGCTGCCCCTTTTGAGAAAGCTGGCCAAAGCGCTGGACGAAGAGAGCGTCACTGCGCTGTTGGCCGAGGAGAAAGAAATTTATTTTGAAGAGACGATGCTGAAAGGAATGCTGATCGCGTCGCGGCGGATGCCGCTGGAAAAGCGGCTGGAGCTGACGGCATGGTTTTTGCCGCGCATCGTTAATTGGTCGCTTTGCGACAGCTTTTGCGTCAGTTTTCATCCCAAACAAGAAGAGCGGGAGCCGCTGTGGCAGTTTTTTAGCCCTTACGCCGCAGCGCAGGAGGAATTTTTTGTGCGCTTTGCCGTGGTGATGGCGATGGACCATTATTTAGGAAAGGAAGACCTGCCCCGTACGTTGGGCCTGCTGAAAGCCGCCAACACAGGGGCGGGCTATTACGCCCGTATGGGTGTGGCGTGGGCGGTGAGTATGGCATACGTCCGCTATCCTGCCGAGACGCTGCCTTTGCTGCAGAACAGAGAATTGGATGAAGAGACCACGACGCTTGCCGTGAAAAAGATATGTGAATCACGCAAAACCGACCAAACGCAGAAGAACTTTTTGAAGACGCTGAAATACACAGAGAAAGAGGAAACCGTATGAAGCTTACTTTTTTGGGGGCCGCGCACGAGGTTACCGGAAGCTGTTTTTATCTGGAGGCCTGCGGCAGGCGGATATTGATCGACTGCGGGATGGAACAGGGGCCCGACCTGTATGAGAACCAGCAGCTGCCCATCAGCCCCGCAGACCTTGACTGCGTGCTGCTGACCCATGCCCATATCGACCATTCAGGAAAGCTGCCGCTGTTGGCGGCGCAGGGGTTTCGGGGGCAGATCTACGCCACAGACGCCACCTGCGACCTGTGCGATATCATGCTGCGGGATTCCGCCCATATTCAGGAATTTGAGGCGGAATGGCGCAACCGCAAAGCCAAACGCGCCGGAAAAGAAGAATATATCCCGCTTTATACCATGGCCGACGCCGTAAAAGCGGTGGAATTGTTTGTGCCCTGTGATTATGGGGTGGAAAAGCCGCTTTACGACGGCGTAAAAATAAGGTTTACCGACGTGGGGCATTTGCTGGGCTCGGCCAGCATCGAGGTATGGCTGAAGGAAGACGGTATAGAGAAAAAAATTGTTTTTTCAGGCGATATCGGCAACAAGGCGCAGCCTTTGCTGAAAGACCCGCAGTACATCCGCGAGGCGGATTATGCGGTGATGGAATCCACCTACGGAGACCGCAGCCACGGCCCCGCGCCGGACTATATCGGGGAGCTGGCAGGTATCATACAGGAGACGTTTGACAACGGCGGAAATGTGGTGATCCCATCGTTTGCGGTGGGCCGCACCCAGGAGATGCTGTATTTTTTACGAAAGATCAAAGCGGATGGGCTGATAAAAGGTTATGACGGTTTTCCGGTTTATGTGGACAGCCCGCTTGCCATTGAGGCGACGCATATCTTTACTGAAAACAGGATGGACTGCTATGACGCCGAGGCGATGGAACTGGTGAGCCGCGGCGTCAATCCCATCAGCTTTCCTGGCTTGAAGGTATCGGTGACCAGCGACGATTCCCGCGCCATCAATTTTGATAAAGCGCCTAAAGTGATATTGTCGGCCAGCGGCATGTGCGACGCGGGCCGTATCAAACACCATCTCAAACACAACCTGTGGCGTGAAGAATGCACCGTGCTTTTTGTGGGTTATCAGGCGGTGGGCACCTTGGGCCGCGCCATTGTGGACGGCGCGGCCAGCGTGAAGTTATTTGGAGAAGAAGTAGAGGTAAAGGCGCGGATACGCAGATTGTCGGGCATCAGCGGGCACGCCGACGACAAGGGCCTTTTAGAGTGGGCCGCGGCTTTTGAAAAAAAGCCGCAGAAAATATTTGTGGTACACGGCGAGGATAAGGTTTGCGAAACCTTTGCGGCCCGTTTGAGAAATGAGCTGCAAGTGGATGCTGAAGCGCCCTACAGCGGCGACAGCTGGGAGCTTGCGCAGGGCTTTTGCGTCTGCCGGGGCAGCCGCAAAAAGATAGAGAAACATTATGAAGAGGGAAAAACCCCTGTATCGGCTGTATTTGCCCGCCTTTTGGCCGCGGGTAAACGCTTGATGGCGGTGATTGGACATAATGAGGGCGGCTCAAACAAAGATTTGGCGAAATTTGCAGACCAGATAGACGCTTTGTGCGAAAAATGGGACAGGTAAAAAGTAAGAGAGCCGCGGCAGGCACAGAAACCTGCCGGAAAAGAAGTAAAAAATAAAGGAGGAAAAAAAGATGGAATGGTTCAGCGGTATCATTTTGGTGCTGGCGGTGCTGGCAATCGCGGCATGGCCGGTTACAAATGCCCTTGCAAAGAAAAAAGCGGCCCCGCCGCCCGAAGAGACATCGGATATCCCGCAGCCTGAAGAGACCGAGGCCGTGGTGAAGGGCAAGATGATTGCCAAAGAGGATTACGGCAGCCCCAAGGTGCCGAATTCGGTGTTTTTTTACCGGGTGGAGTTTGAGCTGCAGGGCGGAGAAAACATTTTTTTGGATGTGCCGGAAAATGTTTATGAGGCTTTGCAGCCGGGGGATGCCGGCCAGCTTTTGACACAAAACGGGATGTTTTTAGATTTTGACGGCCGGTTTGGAGAAGACCTGCCGGAAAATACGCCCTAAGGCCAAAGGGAAAAAGCGTTTGCAGGACGGCCCGCCCTTCTTACACCGTGTTTTCTGGCCTGTAAATGTCTTTTTTGTAACAATAAAAGCCTGTTTCCTGTTGCCTTTAGGCCGCGCGTTTGATATGACCTTTTCATGAAGAAGTGTCTCTTTTCGAGCGTATCTGTGTTTTGCGGTGAAACCACAGTGCCTTAGGGGCTGGCTGCCGGCTTTTATTTCACATTACAGCCATCATAAAATATTGCCTGCAAAATAATAAAAGAGTTTTATCATGGCTGTTATGCGCTTTGCTTTTGGTATCGGGTTTTATATAAAATAACTTCTTCCGCTTTTATGCAAGTGAAACTTGTAAGCGACGAGGATCGTGATTGATTTGCAAAGCGGCAATTAGAGCTTTGAGGGCCTGAAAAATAAAACAAGCCTGTCATTTGACGCGGAACGCCGTCCTTTTTCAAAGGACGGCGTTTTTATGTGGCGGGAGGCAAAAAGGGCCGACAAAACTTTTGTATCATTTTTATGCGAGAACACAAAAAGACAGGAATGGACGGTACCCGGCGATAGGGTAAAACAGCGCGCCGATTTTTTGAACATTTTATAAAAAGGGGCGGATTTGGAGAGCGGTTTTAACAAGCGTTTTAGCGGCACAGGCGAGGCCGCGGAACCGCCGGTATCATACATTTGCCCCGCTTGCAGGTAGTGCCGAAACGTCTGCATGCTTTATTTTCTGCGCTTTTAAAGCCGATAAAGAGCATGACTGCATCGCTGAAACTTGACGGTGTAAAGATTGTGTGATGCAATCTTTATACTGATAAGATTTGTGGAGGCGACGATGGAAAATAAAACATATCATCATGGAGATTTAAAACGCGCTTTGATTGAAACCGGGATAAAGCTTATCAATGAAAAGGGCGAAAGCGGTTTTTCATTACGAAAAGTCGCCGCGCTGTGCGGGGTGAGTAATGCGGCCCCCTATGCACATTTTAAGAATAAAGAAGAACTTCTTTCAGCGATGAAGGAACATGTTACAGAAGAATTTATGAACGTACTGCAGGAAGCGATCAAGGCTTACCCTTGCGATAGAAATTTGATTACGCAGATGGGAAAAG
>JAUNTE010000222.1 GCA_030538855.1 Oscillospiraceae bacterium | reverse complement strand
CGTCCAATCGCCTTTTTTCACCCGTCTTTTACAAACCAGCAGCGCGGGCACAGAGATCAATAAAAACAGCCAAAAATATAAAAACCAGATGATGGTCAGCGGTACGCTGTAAAGATAAAACATACGGGCCACTCCTTTTTCACTATGATAACATCGCGCTTTCCGGCGTATCTATAAATAGGCCGAAAGCGCAGGGTTCTTTTCAACCGGCGGCGGCTTTTTGGGCCGTCTGTTCCCCCTTCAAAACCGCTTTTGCCGTATCAAAAACATCAGCCGGGCTGTCGGGCGGCCAAAACCGCCCTGTGATGTCCCTCAACGCCCCATCGCTTTTATACCCAGGGCGGCTTAAACACTAAACGCCTTTGCGCATACACATAAAAAGCCGTCCGCCCTTATTTGGTAATTTTGGGGCGGCCTCTTGTCATAGCGGAGGGGGCATATCCCTTTAATTAGCCGTCTGCCGGGGCGGTACTTAAACAAGGCTGCCCCAGGCAAAGCCTTTGCCGCGCGTTTTGCCCTTTAACGCGCAGGCTTTTTATGCCGGCATCGGTTATGCCTTAAACGCTTTGCCGGATACTGCCTTTTACAGCCCCTTGGGGCGCAGGCTGCCCGCCAGGGCAGCAAACGCCTCCAGCGTCAGCTGTTCAGGCCGCAGCGCGGGGCTGACGCCTGCCTCTTCAAATGCCGCCGTCACGGCCTCTTTCGGCAGAGATAGCCCGGCTGAAATACCATTCACCGCAGTTTTGCGGCGCTGTGAAAACGCGGCCTTGATGACACGAAACATCTCTTCTTTATTTTCTGAAGATACCGGCGGCGTTTTCCGCACGTCCAGCCGGATGACCGCGCTGGTCACCTTGGGCGGGGGGAAAAAGCTGCCCGGCGACACGGTAAACAGCAGCTTCGGCTCGGCATAATACCGCACCCCCAGGCTGATGGCCCCGGCCTCTCGGGTGCCCGGCTGGGCGCAGATACGCTGCGCCGCCTCTTTTTGCACCATCACGGTGATATTTTCAGCGGGCAGCCCCTCTTCCAGCAGGCGCATCAGCAGCGGGCTGGTAATATAATAGGGCAAATTTGCGCAAACGGCAAAAGGGCGGCCTTCAAACTCCTTTTCCGCCAAAGCGCACAGGTCCAGCTTCATCGCGTCGCCCATCACCAGCTTTACGTTGTCCGTCCCCGCCAGGCTCTCTTTTAAAAGCGGCGGCAGCCTCTCGTCCAGTTCTACCGTCACCACTTTGCCAGCCCGGGCCGCAAGCTCTTTTGTCAGCACACCTATCCCCGGGCCGATCTCCAGCGCGTCCATACCTTTGTGCAGGCCCGCCCCCTCGGCGATGCGCGGGCACACGCCCGGGTTGACGATAAAATTTTGTCCAAAGCTTTTTGACAGGCGAAAGCCGTGCCGCCCGCAAAGGTCTTTTATATAACCAAGGTCTGTCAGCTGCGGCATGGCGGCGCTCCTTTCAGTGAAAAAGCCTCGGGCAGCAGCCCGCCCACCGTGCTTCTCATGATAACGCCGTCGCCGCCCCGTACCAGCACCGGGGTATCCCCGTTTTGGCAAAACTCGGCCATCACCTGGCGGCAGGCCCCGCAGGGCCAGGGGGCAGCCGCCCCTTTTGCACAGACGGCCAGCAGGGTAAACCGCCGGCAGCCCGCGCCCACCATGGCAAACAGCGCGCCGCGTTCGGCACAGTTTGTCAGCCCATAGCTTGCGTTTTCAACGTTGCAGCCGGTATAAAGGCGTCCGTCCTCACCCAGCGCCGCCGCCCCCACCTGATAACCTGAATAAGGGGCGTACGCATTCTCCGCGGCCTCAGCCGCCGCCTTCAGCAATGTTTTTTCGTCCATTGGGGCCTCGCTTTCTTCCGCGCCGTGCGCCGTCCTCCCGGGGCGGCGCAAACGTTTTTTCAGCCGCATGCCTTTTACAGGCCGCGTCCCGCTTGCTGCCGGGCGTCCGGGCCTGCCCTTTTCTTTCAGGGCGGCCTTTTTTGCGGCATAATATGCTTTTTCTCCGGGCCAAAAGGCTGCGCCCTTAGGCCCGGCGTTTTCTGTACTTAGTTATGATACCATATTTTTTCTTGGCAGAACAGGGCTTTTTATGCTATGATAATCTTATCTACCAAATGGGAGGCATACGGTTATGGAACGCAAAGACAAACCCAATTATTATCTTGATATCGCCGACGCCATCTCCCGGCGGGGCACCTGCCTGCGCCGCAACTACGGCGCCATCATTGTAAAAAACGATGAGATCATCTCTACCGGTTATGTTGGCGCCCCCCGCGGCCGCAAAAACTGTTCCGATCTCGGGCGCTGTATCCGCAGTGAGCTGAACATCCCGCGGGGCGAACGGTATGAACTGTGCCGCAGCGTCCATGCCGAGGCCAACGCCATCATCAGCGCCAAGCGTGAAGAGATGATCGGCGCGACGCTCTACCTTTCAGGGCGGGATATGTCCACCGGAGGCTATGTGCCCGACGCCTGCTGCTGCGGTATGTGCAAACGCATGGTCATCAACGCGGGCATTGAAAAGGTCATCGCCCGCAATGACGATACCCGGTACACGGTGTACAACGTGCAGGATTGGATAGACCAGGACGAATCACTGGACGGCAAACTGGGGTATTGACGCCCGGGGGCCGCTTACGTCCGCTCGCCTCAAAAAACAGATTTTTCCGTTTTTTTAAGATAGACGCAGGCCTTCGCCGTCCTCTTGTACGGCGGCGCGCTCTGCGGCCGCAAAAAGCGGCTTTGGTTTTTCAAAACCGCCGCTTGCGGCAAATTGCAAAAATCCGTTTATAAAAATACCGGGCCGGCAGCCTGCGGGATGTTCTCTTGCAGGCTGCCGGCTTTTTATCTGCGGCCGTGGCTTTTTGATAATTTGATAACCGGTATATGCCGTCATTGCCCCGGATGAAAACGCCCCCGCGCTTACACCGGACAGGCGAAACCGCCAAACAGCTATAAAAAGGCAGGGATGCCGGTCACCCACACTCCCCTTTTTTCTGATCTATTTCTGCAGCAGCTTCTCGATCTTCCGGGTTATTCCATGCGGCAGTTCTGCGCGGCCTTTTGTGTTGGAAAAAGTCACCGAACCAAGGCGTTTCATGCCGGATGTTTTAAAAAATTCGTTCATCGCGCGCAGCGCCCCGCTGCTTTGCCCGCAGAGCTGTGAAAAGGGAAAGGGCGTATTGCAGGCGGTCAAAAGCAGATAATCCTGATTCTTCGATAATCGAGGACGCGGAAAAGCCGCCGTTTCCTCCATCGCCGTCCCCAACAAGCGGTCAAATAAATTTTTTACAACGGCCGGGACGTTCGCCCAATAGGTAGGGGCGGACAAAACAACTCTGTCACATGTTTTGATAAGCGCGGCAATCTCTCTGATATCGTCCTGCAAAACGCACTGCCCTGTTTTGATACAGGCGCGGCAGCCCTGACAAAACGAGATTTTCTTTTTGTAAAGTGAAATCGTCGTGATTTCCCACCCCTGAGACGCCGCGGCCTTTACCGCACAATCAAGCATAGCCGCAGTTGCGCCGTTATCATGCGGGCTTCCCAGTATCGCAAGTAACTTTTTTCTCATTTGCCGTCCTCCATGGCGATAAGGCGGTAAAGCCTTTCAAAGCCGTCTGTTAAAAACTGCTGTCTCGATACTCCCGCCGCCTGCCGCAGATAACTCTTTTTATTTGCGGACATCTGTATGACCCCTGCCAACGCGGCCCAAAACAAAAAAATCGTTTGCAGTACCGGGATATCCGGACGTAGTTCTCCCACCCTGATACCCTCGCGGATAAATTTTTCTATTTTGCGGTTGATCTGCTCTCCAACCTCAAATATTTCTTTTTTCAAAGGAAGGCGGTCTTCCTTTTTGAAATCGACCTCGATCTCTCCCAAAGCCAGCGTAAA
>JAUNTE010000221.1 GCA_030538855.1 Oscillospiraceae bacterium | reverse complement strand
TTTCGTGTCCGCCATCTTTTTTGCCGTTTTAGTTTGCTCAGGCTCTGAACTGCTGGGCGATGTTCTGGTCGGTCTCTTCCACGATCTTCGCGGTCGATTCCAGCGCAGACGCGATTTCACGAATCAGTTCCTCTGCCTTCTGAAAGCCAGGTTTCAGCTCTTTGTAGCGGGCCGAATAGGATTCGCTCGCTTTGCCTTCCCACTCCGTCATCAGGTTGTCCAGCAGTGTATCCATTTTTGCAATCACTTGTTTGACGTTGTCTGCTTCAGTACGGTATTCCTTTACACGTACCCTCATTTGCTCCGGGGTCATTCTGATCTGGTTTGCCATTTTGTAGTCCTCCTATGTAATGATTTTATATAACCGGCTGACGCCGGATATATACGTTAAGCTCTGAACTGCTGGGCAATCTTCTGATCGGTCTCTTCCACGATCTTCGCGGTCGATTCCAGCGCGGACGCGATCTCACGAATCAGTTCCTCAGCCTTCTGAAAGCCGGGTTTCAGCTCTTTGTAGCGGGCCGAGTAGGATTCGCTCGCTTTGCCTTCCCACTCTGTCATCAGGTTGTCCAGCAGCGTGTCCATTTTTGCGATCACTTGTTTGACGTTGTCTGCTTCAGTACGGTATTCCTTTACACGTGTCCTCATTTGCTCCGGGGTCATTCTGATCTGATTTGCCATTTTGTAGTCCTCCTAAAATTATGATTTTTTCTATAACCAGTGTTACTGGATATAAAACATTATACCGGGATTTTCCATATTTTACAATGCGGCAGGAAGCGTTTACCGGTATTTTTTAACAAATATTGTCTGTGAGCTTCCAAATCGCCGCTAATATGTCCCGGGCTGATTCCCACCCATACCGGTCGTTATTCAAAGGTATGGGTTTCGCTTCCAAGCGGGATGTTTCACACCGCCCTCAGACAGCCGTCGATAGCCTTTTCTCCTCTTATACTGCGGGTTATCTTTTCTTCCCATCGCCGTACCATGTCGCGGTTTTGCCATGCGTCAGCCGATCGTCTGCGCGAGGTCTTTTATCGCAGTTTTATATTTTTGAAGATTTTCCGTCACAGTTTTTAATTTTTTTCCGTAAGCGGCGTCGATCTGGTGGACGTTGTTAAATACGGCGTCAGCCCTGGTTTTGCTGTTTCTATTCGCTTGCGACACTTTGTTGTAATATTGATTGATTGCCCGCATGGCCTGGCTGACGCCGATCTCCGAATACCATTCTTCTGAAGCATAGCTGCCCCATGCCGACACCGCAGGATAGGGTATCTGGTCTATCCGCCCCATCGTATTGGTGAGGCCGTCATATACCTTTTGTGAAAAATCACGGATCTTTCCGCCTTTTGCCTGCGCGTTAGCTTTCCCTTTGATTGGATCGATCGTCCCAATCGCATCATATTTGGCATGAACTTTTTTAAACAGAGCGGAAACATCCATATCAATACCGGCTATTTTCAACAGCTTTTCAAACGCCCATGCATCCAAACCGATCACATTGTCCTCTATACCAAAAAAGTTCAATAAACCAGATATTTTCTGCCCGAACTTATCGTCTTCAGACGCACCCCCGCGTATATCATATAAAAGCGCCCAAACCAAAATTTGGGCCAGTGGAGAATTCGCCGCCACCTTTCCTGCCAAATTAGGTAAGAAACTTGGCATAACCACATCAACTAATTTTTCCACATCTTCACTTGAAAGTTCATATACATCGATATATTTCACCAGATACGCTAAAATTGTCGCCAATGCATCAGGGTTTGAGGCGATACATCTTTTCAGTTCTCCTTTAGGGTCTTCAAAATCTCCGCCTGCCATCGCCGCCGCCAGCAGCGGGCCCAGATAATCTGCAACCGCTGCCTTCTCTTCAGCTGAAGTATTGTTCAGCAAAAAAGTTGTAAATTCGTGCAGCATGGTCATGCTTTCTGTTTCCTGCGCTTTTTCCAATATCGAAATGATGTGACCATCTTTATCTATTTTATAAAACGAGTTCGGGCTGTGGTTTTGTTTGAAATCATCAACCCCGTACCCCTCACAGTACACCTGCTTTGAATTTGGCACCGGGAACATTAAAATATGAACAAAATCAGCGGAAAGCGAATAATTGATGACGTTTGCGCCCCGCGCCTCTATTTCAGCCCAGTATTTATCAATAAATTCCTGCGAAAATCCTTGTCCGTCAAAAGCAACGCAGCGGTTTACTTTAGACGAGGTGATCGAGACATACATCGCCTTGTTCGCGCCTTTTGAGTGTCCGGTAACTGTGATATTGGGCGCGGCTAAACTTTCAATATAATCCAGCGCCTCTTTTTGGCACGGCGTATCGGATATATTCAGCCCCCGGGCGTTATCATCCCATTCTTCCGCGCCGGTAGTACCTTTAAAAGCAACAACGACATTGGAGGGGTCGCTTTCATCATAAACATTGAATGCAAGGGCGGTGCCTTTTTGATTGGTCATCATCTCGTTGCCAATCGTCAGCTTACTCAGTTCCTTATCACTTTTCAGGCTTTTGATCGTACGCGCCCACTCCGGCCCGCTCGCCAAGGCACCGTCTATAGCGCCTTTTTTGTCCATCTTCTCTAACTGCGCCAGCGCCTTATCATCAAATTTATCCAGTACCTCTTCCAGTGTTTTACCTCGAAATTGATTGATACCTGTAAAACCGTCGATGCCCGCGGCTTCCGCGACATTTTTATCCAGATAACAAAATTGTTCTAACATACATAGTTGTTCATCGGAAAGATTCATCGTATTACCTCATTTCAACATCATTGTATCGACGTGTTTCATCTCTGAACATCGCAGTCTTCCCGTTTTGTATAGTACTCGTCAGAAAGATAATCGGTGTAATTATATTGCGTCACATATAAAAAGTTATCAGGTTTGAGCAAAATGACTTGATTCATTCCATAAAGCTGCTGTTCCCGCAGCCATGCGCCCAGATCTTTCAAAAAAGCCGTATAGGCCGCTTCATCCACAGCGGCGCCGTCAAGAAAGATCATATTGCTGGCCGCGACGTTACCTGGGATACCGTCCTCTTCTATCCTGTCCGGGGCAAGGCTTGTTCTGGTAATGGTGGCGTATAGTTTAACGGTTCCTTCACCAAGCTTTTCATTCATATATTTTAAAAGGTAATCGGTATAGGTTTTGCGCACAAGGATATTGATATAATCATCCTCATAGGTCTCTTGGCCGTCAACCATTTTTTTCTCGACTGTGCAGACGTCGGTCATCTCATCCCCGCCCGCCGGATAAGCCAGCAGCTGCTGATTTTCTAACGGGCTTTTGGCAATATACCCAGCATAAACAAACGGAACGCCATATTTCTCTTCAAGCACCCGCAGCATTTTTTCAATTTCAACAATGGCGCTTTTTTCTGATACCGACAACGCCTCATAATCTGCGGGCAAGCCTTTTTTCGTTAAAATTTCTTTCTGACGGTCTGTTAAAACAACTTCTTCAGCGGCGCTTATCACACCGCTGGTATTGATATCCTGACTGTTATTCTCCATATTACAACCGCACACTCCTATCATTAAACTCAAAACCAAACATGCAAGCAACAATTTTTTCATGGTGTCTATTCTCCTTTACCGGGCTAAGGCCCTCAGGCATAGTATGGTCAGCTTTTCAAGCCAAACCACCGCCCGGCCATTTTGCTGTGGTACGAAAGGCCGCCCATTTATTGTAAGCTTATGTTTTTAGACGCGCGCTCATCCGCTTTTTTAAACGATATCATCGCATTGGTTACCGCATCTTTTGTCTTTTCTGTCAATTCAGCCAAAGCCGCCCCGATCTGCTGAAACTGTAAAGTGGCTTGGATCATCTCATCTTTAACTTCACCTTTGGCACTGCTGAAGGATACGCTCAATTTTCTGCTGTTTAATTCTTTTGC
>JAUNTE010000220.1 GCA_030538855.1 Oscillospiraceae bacterium | reverse complement strand
TCACCTCCCTATTTTTGCCTCCATACACAAAACCGCGCAGCGCTTATCAAAAAGCGCTTGCCGTGTTCAGAGGTGCGCCGCGGGCGGCGGCGCTGTCCTTTAACGCCCCATAAGCTCTTTCGTTTTTTCGTCCGGCCCCGGCGGCGCGTTTGCTTGAGAACGATCAAAAATACAATACCGCCGGTATGCCGCAAAACACGGCCGCCTCTGTACATGGATGCTGAAGACAGCATAGCAGATGATCCGGCAAAAAAGAGAAAAAGCGGCGCATATCCCGCCTTGGGCGGCGCAGACGGAAAGAAAACAATACCGTCCCCTACCCCGGCGCCCAAGCATATTTTGCTGCGGGCGGCGCGGGCAGAAAGCTTGCGGGGGGATAAAAACACCTCTGCCGGTTTTTAAAGCCGCCGGCTGCGGGTACGGCGGGCGCGGCTTTCCGGGCTTTTCTCGTCTGCGCCAAACCCGTGCTGTTTTCGTTGGACACGAAAAGGGGGCGGGGCGCAAAAATGCGCCCCGTCCCCTTTTGATCTTTTATTTTAAACCCCGTTGCCGCAAACGTCCGCCTCTCTCACAGCGGGTACTCGCGCAGGCCGCCGCCATCGGGTGAAAGCTGCCATACGCTTTCAAACCCCGCCTCCCGCGCAAGCTGCCGGGCCTGCACAAATCCGCTGTCAAGCCCTTCGGCGCTGTGCGCGTCGCTGGTGATGGTAATACGGGCGTTCTCTTCACGCAGCAGTTTCAGCAGCCAAAAGGCCGGGTAGGGCGCGTCGCGGTAACCGCGAAAAATAACGCCGGTGTTCACTTCAAAAATGCCGTCCCGCGCGTGGGGGCGCAGGGCTTCTTCCGCCATACGGCGGTAAGCCGGGCCGTCCTCATCAAAAAAAGCGTTGCCGGCGTTAAATTTTCGCACCAGGTCAAAATGGCCGATGACATCGGGCTTCAGCTCGGTAATCATCCGGTCCACCGTCTCAAAATACAGCTTTGCAAAGGCCAGCGCATCGCCGTTAAAACCGGCCCGCAGGCTCTCTTCAAACCGCCCGCGCGAATAATCTACCGGGTACAGCACACCGTCTTTTTCAAGGCAGTGAACGCTGCCGATACGGTAGTCGTACCCCGGCCCCACGTCCTTGGTCAGATAGTCCTGCTCGATACCGGCATACACCGCCATCCGCCCCGCGTAAAGGGCTTTCAGCCGGGCGATCTCTTTTTGGTAGCCCAAAACATCCGTCATGGCGCTGTCGTCTTCACGGGCAGGGCTGTGTCCTGAAAAACCCAGCGATACAAAACCTTTTTGGGCGGCGGCGCGCGCCATTTCTTCGGGCGTGTTTTTTCCGTCGCAAAAGGTGGTGTGGGTGTGCAGATTTGAGCGCAGCATCACTTCATATACTCCTGTTTTACCTTATGGTCGATAACGTGGCGCTTGGCAAGTTCCTTCGTCACCTCTTCAAGCGGGATGCCGCTCTGCACCATCAGCACCATGACGTGATAGCACAGGTCGGCAATTTCATAGACGGTCTCTTCCCTGTCCTGCGCCTTGCCCGCGATGATGACCTCGGTGCATTCTTCCCCCACCTTTTTCAATATTTTGTCCAGCCCTTTGTCAAACAGATAGGTGGTATAGCTGCCCTCTTTCGGCTCGGCTTTGCGCCCGGCTATCAGCTGGTACAGCCCCTCATAGCTGAAGGGTTTGATCTCTTCTGAGAGAAAAACCGGCTCAAAAAAGCAGCTTTCCGCCCCGGTGTGGCAGGCGGGGCCGCTTTTCACCACCTCCACTACCAGCGCGTCGGCGTCACAGTCCGCGGTGATCGAGACGATCTTCTGCACATTTCCGCTCGTCTCGCCCTTGCGCCACAGGCACTTGCGGCTGCGCGACCAAAAGCAGGTGCGCTGCTCGGCAATGCTGATGGCAAGGCTCTCCTGGTTCATATACGCCAGCGTCAGCACCTGCTTGGTGTAATAGTCCTGCACGATGGCCGGGATCAGTCCGTTCTCGTCAAATTTTAAAGGCATATCAGTTTCGTCCTTTCTTTGCCTGCTTATAAAACTTCAGGCTTTCATGCCGCCCGCCGCGGGCGGCCCTTTCTTCCATATATCCGACCGTATACACGGCCGGGGCGGTTTCTCCCGCGCGCTCCGGCTTTTTTAAACCTTTCTGGCCAGAGAGGCCCCGCTTTATAGCCGCATATTGACGCCCTGTCCGCGCAGATATTCTTTCAGCGCGCGGATAGACAGCTGCCTGCGGTGAAAAATGCCCGCCGCCAGCCCCGCGTCGATACCGGGGTGGGTGAACAGCGCCGCAAAATCCTCTTTTTTGCCCGCGCCGCCGCTGGCGACGACCGGCACCTGCACCCGGGCCGCCACCGCATCCAGCAGCTCTAAGTCAAAGCCGTTCTGTACGCCGTCGGTGTCGATGCTGTTGACAACCAGCTCGCCCGCGCCGCTTTGGGCGCCGCGCGCGGCCCATTCCAGCGCGTCGATGCCGGTATCCTCTCGTCCGCCCTTGGCAAACAGATGAAAAACGCCGTCCACCCGTTTGATATCCATGCTCAAAACCACGCACTGGTCACCGTATTTTTTGGCCGCCCTGCCGATGAGCGAGGGGTCTCGTATCGCGCCTGAATTGACGCTCACCTTATCCGCCCCGCACTTCAGCACCCGGTCAAAATCCTCCAGGGTGTTGATGCCGCCCCCCACCGTGAGGGGGATGAAAATTTCAGCGGCCACCCGGCGCAGGATATCGGTAAAAAGGCCGCGCCCCTCAACGCTGGCGGTGATGTCGTAAAACACCAGTTCGTCCGCGCCCTGTTCGTTATAAAAACGGGCCAGTTCCACCGGGTCGGCCACGTCCTGTATGCCCTTAAAATTCACGCCCTTTACCACACGTCCGTTTCGCACGTCCAGACAGGGGATGATACGTTTCGTGATCATGCCGTCTCCTCCCCTTTCGCCAGCCGCAGACAGGTTTTCAGGTCCAGCCTGCCCTCATACAGCGCCTTGCCGATGATTGCCCCGTAAAGCCCCATATCCCGCAGCGCGGCCACGTCGCTCTCAAAGCTTACGCCGCCCGACGCCACCACATCAAGGCCTTCAACGGCGCGCAGCGTTTGGTATAAGGGCAGGTTCGCGCCCGACAGCCCGCCGTCCTTGGCAATATCGGTGTAGATGACGGTTTTCACACCCACGTCACGGCACCGCTCACAAAAGGCTATCCCATCTATGGCGGTGGCTTCTTCCCAGCCGCTGACGGCCACCTTGCCGTCCCGCGCGTCCACGCCCACGGCGATCTGTTCGCCGTACTTTTTTACCATACGGCACACAAAATCAAAATCGCGCACCGCCACGGTGCCTAAAATCACCCGGCCCGCCCCGCACGAGAGATAGTCTTCGATGCGCGCTTCGTCCCGGACGCCGCCGCCCACCTCGGTAAAAAAGCCCAGTTTGGCCAACGCCGCCACCGTGTCGCGGTTGACAGGCCTGCCCTCGCGCGCGCCGTCCAAATCAACGATATGAAGGTTACGCGCCCCGGTCTCGTAAAAATCCGCCGCCACCGCCAGCGGGTCGCCGCTATACACTTTCATGCGGTCGTAATCGCCCTGCGTCAGGCGCACCGCCCTGCCGCCGCGCAGGTCGATTGCGGGAAAAAGCTCCATTCTCTCTCCTCCTCACATCTCTGAAAAGGCGCGCAGCAGGCAAAGGCCCGCCGCGCCGCTTTTTTCGGGGTGAAACTGCGTGCCGTACACACTGCCCCGTCTCACCGCCCCGGTGACGGGCACGCTGTACTCCGACACCGCAAGCGTGCTCTCGGCGCAGTGTTTGGCATAGTAGCTGTGAACATAATAAACGTGCCGTCCATTTTCAAAATAGCGAAAAAGCGGGTCGTCCCGGACGATCTGCAGGCTGTTCCAGCCGATGTG
>JAUNTE010000219.1 GCA_030538855.1 Oscillospiraceae bacterium | reverse complement strand
GCAGTATTATTTTGCTTTTTGATTATTATTGCGTCTTTTTATAGTATAATACAAACTCAATAAAAAACCTATAAAAAGGGTAAAAAAATTATTTTTATGTCTTAAAATGCAATTTTTTGGGGTGAAAGTACAAAAGGGAAAGGAATAAAATTCTTAAAAAAGAAAAATATGTAAACCCAAAATACTTCCTTTCAAAAAGCATTGACGGGCGGCAGGGAAAAACTGTATAGTGTTAGGTATAAATCAGGATATGTTTTAAAATTCACAAAAAACTGCCGCTCAATCGTCATTCTGTGAGTTTTAAAATAGACGCTCAGGCAAAAACATAGCAAAAGGAGAACGAAGTGGATAAATCAAAGATGAAAAAGACGGCGGCGCTGATTGCTTTTGGGATATTGTTGTTTTGGGGGCTTGAAAACCGCGCCACGGTATTAGACTTTTTATTGACGACACTTGGTATGCTGACGCCTTTTTTGCTGGGCTTATGTCTGGCGTTTGTCATCAACGTGCCGATGCGGTCGATCGAAAAGCATTTGTTTACCCGCCGGAAATGGGGGCAAAAACAAATTGCGCAAAAGCTGAAGCGACCGGCCAGTATCGTCATTACGCTGCTGCTGTTCTGTCTGGGGCTGGGGATCATTTTGTTTCAGATCATTCCGCAGGTGGATGAGACGGTGCGGGCCCTCAGCCAAAAGCTGCCGGGGTTTGTAAAATGGCTGCAGGAGTGTACCCAGCAGCTTTCGGTATGGATACCCGAAATAAAAGAATATATCGGCGGTATCAACTTTAACTGGCAGACGGTGATCGACGCGGCCATGAACTTTTTGCAGACAGGCGCGACCAGCATCGTCAACTCGACGTTGGGTATCGCCACCGGGGTATTCAGCGGTGTAATGAATATCTTACTGGCCCTGGTTTTTGCCATTTATTTTTTGGCTCAAAAAGAAAAATTCTCGGCCCAGTTTCACCATTTGACAAAAGCTTATTTGAAAGACCGTCCCTATGAAAAGCTGAACCGGGTGGCCTCTATCGCCAATATCACCTTTACAAAATTTATCACGGGACAATGTACCGAGGCCGTGATCGTAGGGTTTATGTTTTTTATCGTGATGTCGCTGCTGGGCTTCCCCTATGCACTGCTGATCGCGATCGTCGTGGGCGTTACGGCGCTGATACCCATGCTGGGCGCGTATATCGGGTATGTTTTCGCGCTGTGTTTGATTTTGGTGGCGGTACCCGAACGCGCCATATGGTTTACAGTGGTATTTGTGCTTTTGCAGCAGCTTGACGGAAACATCGTTTACCCCCGCGTGGTGGGAAATTCGGTTGGTCTGCCGTCCATTTGGGTGCTGGTGGCGGTAACGCTGGGCGGCAGCCTGATGGGGATTTTGGGTATGCTTATCAGCGTCCCTCTGTGTAGTATCATCTATGCGCTCACACAAGAATCTGTGCGTGTACGTCTTGAAAAAAAACAGTCCGCCGCCCAAGCGCCTGCGGATGCACCGAAGACAGCCGGGCCAAAGACCCCTTAAAAAGTATATGGACGGGGATACCTAAATAAAACGGGCGCGGCGAAAAAACTTTGACAGCGTACCCAATAAAGGCGCGGCGCCCGTTTTTAGAAAAAAGCAGCTATAACAAAGCCGTTTTTATAAAAATTCAAGAGAAAACAGGAGAAGAAAAATGAAAAGCAATCAAAAAAAAGTATGGATCACCGTGGCCGCAGTAGCGGTCATTGCAGTGCTGATGTGCGCTGTATATTTTATTTTTATGCCGCAGGGCACCCCCGGGGCAAAGACGATCGGTATCACGGTTGTTATGGCCGACGCAAGCGAAAAAGAATATACGCTGCATACCGACCAGGAGTTTTTGCGCGGAGCGCTGGAGGAGGAAAATCTGATCGCGGGCACAGAGAGTGAATTTGGGCTGTTTGTGACGAAAGTTGCGGGTGTGGAGGTAAACGCCGCAAACGAGGAATGGTGGTGTTTCACAAAAGACGGAGAAATGGTGATGACCGGTGTGGATACCACCCCTGTGGCGGATAACGATCATTTTGAAATCACGCTGACAGTGGGCTACGACGCCGCATGACAGCCCGGCGGATTACCTTATCCGGGCTGATGGGCGCGCTGCTGTACGTCTCACAGGTGGTAATGAGCGGCCTGCCCAACATACATTTGGTGGCGGTGCTGCTTATCGCATATGTGCGGGTTTTGCCGAGAGAGGCTGCGGGCGCGACAGCGGTGTTTATTCTTTTAGAGGGTTTTACCTATGGCTTTGGTATTTGGTGGCTGTCGTATCTATACATTTGGCCGCTGTTTGTCATGGCCGTCTATCTGCTGCGAAAATGGGATCACGCGCTTTTTTGGGCGGCTGTGGCAGGTGCGTTTGGGCTGTCGTTTGGGGCGCTGTGCGCGATACCTTATCTGTTTGCGGGCGGCCCTACGATGGCGGCGGCTTACTGGGTAAGCGGCATTCCCTTTGATTTGGCGCATGGGGCGGGAAATTTTATTGGCACAGCTATTTTATACCGTCCCCTTTATCGATTACTGAGCCGTTTGAAAAAGAGCCTGCGTTTATGAAAAACAGTGAGAACGAAAGACGCAGGGCCAGGGCGGTAACATCTGTTTTGGCCGTTACGCCTTGGCCCTGCGGGAAGATACGTGGCCTGCACAGTAAAAATAGAAAAACACTGCGGCCAAGACGGAGAGGAGGACGGTAAAAAAGATGGATATAGCAGATATGGAGAATGTCCGGGACGATAGCTACACCCGTACCGTCTATCAGCGCGTCGTCATATTGGCCCTGCTTACGCATGGCTCTTACGCGGTTTTGTTTGCTTTTTTGAAGGTTACCGTTTTATGCTTTTATAATATGGCAAGCGTGGTTTTTTATCTATTCATGCTAAGGCTGATACGCAAAGGGTTTTATAGGGCTTCTGTCTCCTGTATCCATGCCGAGGTGTGCATTTTTGTTGCGGTTATGGTGTGTATGGTGGGCTGGAACGCCGGAGGCGCGCTGTTTTTGATCGCGGTGTCTTCGCTGGTGTATTTTTGCCCTTTTCGTAAAAAATATATCCCGTATCTGTTTTCAGCCTTTGAGATCAGCCTTTTTTTCACTTTATACGGTTTTACGCGAAGGGGCGCTGCGGTCTATCTGCTTGATGATAACATCCTGTCTTTTTTGTATATCTGCAGCGCCTGCGCCTGCTTTGGCATTATTTTGTTTTCGTCTTTTACTGCCAGGGTATCTGCTACCAGCGACCGCAGAGAGTTAATGAAGGAAAATGAGAATTTGAGCGTGAGGGCCGATTACGATCAGCTGACCGGCCTGCTCACCCGCTATTCTTTTCAAAAGCGGCTGGAAGACTGCACCGGCGGGCGGCTGGCTTTAACGATAGGGGATATAGACGACTTTAAAAAAGTAAACGATACTTACGGGCATGTCTGTGGAGATTATGTGCTGCGTGAGATCGCTGAACTGATGCGCCGTATCTGCGGCGATAAGGCAGATATTTGCCGCTGGGGCGGAGAAGAATTTTTACTTTTATTCAACGGCGTCTCAGACAAAGAGGTATTGGAGGCGGTGCAGACCCTGCGGCGCACGATAGAAAAGCATGACTTCTGTTTTGAGGACGAAGCGCTGCATATCACCATGACTTTTGGCGTGAGCTTTGGATGGGAAAAAGACGACGTGCCGCATTTGATTTCAATAGCCGACGCGCAGCTGTACCACGGCAAGAAAAACGGAAAAAACCGTGTGGTGGGATAGGCCGTCGGGGTGCAAAAACGCTTGGAAAGCTGAAACAGGCCTGCCGTACGGCAGGCCTGTTTTCAATAAAGAAATTGGATAAAAAGGTTCGTATAAAACTTGTTTGAAAATAGAGAAATTGAACTTTTAGGATACCGTGCGCGGCGGTA
>JAUNTE010000218.1 GCA_030538855.1 Oscillospiraceae bacterium | reverse complement strand
TTCTGGGCCTCGCTCAAAAGGCGCTGGCGCTCATCCCACAGCTTTTGTGACAGATCCACATAATACCGGTGCGGGTTTTCAAAACGCAGCACTTCCTCCCAAAGCGTACCCACCTGCACCTGGCAGTAGCCGCGTATCTGGGCCAATGTGGGGGGCTCGTATACCCGTTTCCCCTCTGTGTAAATCGGTTTTTGCAGCACCTCGGCATGTACGTTTGTAAAAGTGCGGCTCTTCCATGTCTCCACCGGGTCAAACATGGTGATGCCCCGCGTCACGTCTACCTCTTCATCGTGTACGGCGATATAGTCCGCCATCGCTTTGCCTGTCTCGTTATCATAGATGCGGTATACCTTTTTCAGGCAGGGGGTGGTCATTTTTTCAGCCGTCTCGCTCACTTTGATCTTTGGCAGGTAACAGCCGTTTTCTTTCACCGCCGCCAGCTTGTATACCCCGCCGAACACAGGGTCGCTTTTCGCGGTGATCATGTTTTCGCCAATGCCGAACGAATCCACCTTCGCGCCCTGGATCAGCAAATCGCGCACAATATATTCATCCAGAGAATTAGAGGCGCAGATGCCCGCGTCGGGGTAACCGGCGTCATCCAGCATTTTACGCGCTTTTTTTGAGAGATACGCAATATCGCCCGAATCGATACGGATGCCCTTGGGCCGGATGCCGAGCGGCTTTAAAACCTCGTCGAATACCCGGATGGCGTTGGGTACGCCGCTGCGCAGCACATTGTAGGTATCCACCAGCAGCATGCAGTTGCCGGGGTACTGCCGCGCGTAGGTTTTAAACGCCTCATATTCTGTGTCGAACATCTGTACCCAGCTGTGGGCCATAGTACCCAGCACCGGGATGCCGAACTGCCTGTCCGCCAGCACGCAGGCGGTGCCCGCCACCCCGGCGATATAAGCGGCCCGGGCGCCCAGCACAGCGGCGTCGTACCCCTGGGCGCGGCGGCTGCCAAATTCCATCACCGGCCTGCCCTCGCTGGCCCGGATGATCCGGTTGGTTTTGGTGGCGATCAGCGATTGATGGTTGAAGGTGACCAACAGCATGGTCTCTAAAAGCTGCGCCTCGATGGCCGGCCCTTCCACCGTGACGATGGGCTCACCGGGGAACACCGGCGTACCCTCCCGCACGGCCCAAACGTTGCAGTGAAAACGAAAATCCTGTAAGTACTCTAAAAACTGTTCAGAAAAACAGTTTTTGGTGCGCAGATACTGGATATCTCCCGAGGAAAAATGAAAATTATCGATGCACTCTATAAACTGCGCAAGCCCCGCACAGATGGCAAAGCCCCCGCCGTCCGGGATACGGCGGAAAAACATATCGAATACCCCGATCTTGTCTTTATAGCCGTTCTCAAAATAACCCGCCGCCATGGTCAGCTCGTAAAAATCCATCAGCAGCGTCATGTTACGTTCATCGCTTACATACATTCAGGTTCTTCCTTTCTTATAAACGCCCGGCGCATTACATACGGCGGCGGCGTATTTTCCGTCTTTTTTCATCCTTGTGGTGCAGCGCCCTTATAAAAGCGATATAAGCGATCACCGCCGCTGCGGCCAGCAACACGATAAAGAAGAAGAAACGCGAGGTGAGAAAGCTTTGCGCCTTGTCCAGAAAATACATAAAATCATTGCGTTCAAGGTCGCTTTTGCTGATGAGCTTTACGGTTCCCAGCTCCTCCCCGGCCATCGTCAGGGTCACGGTGCCAATCACATCCCCCGCCCGGATGGGGGCGGCCACCGTCTCAGGCAGACGGTAGGTCTTCTGTACCACGCTGTCGTCGCTCTCGGTAGGCAGCAGCGTCATAAAATCGCTGGCGGGGTAAACCGCCAAAGTATCTTTTTCACTGCAGTATTTTACGTCCACCTCCTGCAGTGGCTTTTCGGTATCCAGCGCGGGGGCCACCTGAAAGCTGGAAAATATCCAATCATATAAATTGGCCGTCACATGAAACGCCACGCTGTAGCCGTCCTCCGCCGGTTCCCACGGAGAGCCAAGCACCACCGCCAGATAGGTGGTGCCGTTCTGGGTGGCGGTTGAGACGAAGTTACGGCCCGCCTCAATGGTAGAGCCCGTTTTGATGCCCTGGATATAAGAACGGTAGACGCCGCTGCTTTTTTCCTGCATCCGGTTGGTTGTGCGGATGGGATAGGCCATCCCCTCCGGCCCGCCTGAAACCTCAACCACCGTGTGCTTGTTTGAAAGCGGCATCCAGTGCACGTTCGTCTGCGCCGCCTCCCGAAAAACGTCGTTTTTCCAGCAGGCTTGGGCGATCAGCGCCAAATCGTGCGCCGTTGAATAATTGCCCGCCTCTTTGCCGAAAAGGCCGTGCGCATTGGTAAAATTGGTATTGGTGCACCCCAGCTGCGCCGCCCGGCTGTTCATCATGGAAAAAAACGCCTCCATATTGCCGCCGCCTATATGATCGGCGGTAATGTTGGCCGCCTCGTTGGCGCTGGGCAGCAGCATGGCGTATAAAAGGTTGCGGCAGCTCACCTGCTCGTACGGCCTGATATCCGCCGTAGAGCCTCCCTGCCCAAACAATTCGTCAAACACATATCCCGGCGCCGTCACAACAGTGTCAAGATCCGCCTCATTCTCAAGCAGCAGCAGGCAGGTCATCAGCTTGGTAAGGCTGGCAATATCCCTTGGCTCGTCCGCGTTTTTTTCATACACCAATACCCCTGTGTCAAGGTTGATGACGTAGACGGCGGCGGCGTCCGGCTCAAACGGGGGGGTAAACGCCGCAAAAGCCGGCGCGGCGCACATCAGTGCGCACAACACCAGCTGACAGATAAAAATTGGAATTTTTTTCAGGTGAAACTTCATAGTGGACAGTTCCTCAATAAAAGTGATATGATTATTATATCAGGTTTTTCTGGAAATACAAAGTGAAATCACGCGGATATTCTTTTCCGTCCAGAATGCCCGTTTTCTTTTAAACTGCGAAAAAGGCGGGAGATACAGATGCTATATGTTACCGGCGACACCCACGGCGAATTGAGCCGTTTTCAAACCAAAGCCTTTCGCCGTCTGAAAAAGCGGGATACACTGATTGTACTGGGTGATTTCGGGTTTATCTGGGACGGTTCAAAAAGAGAGAAAAAAGCCCTGAAGTGGCTTTCAAAAAGACGGTATCGGCTCTTGTTCCTTGACGGCTCTCATGAAAATTATGATCTGCTTGAGGCTTATCCTACAACTGCCTTTTCGGGCGGGACGGCCCGAAAAATAGCTGAAAACATCTTTTGGCTGCAGCGAGGAGAGATCTACGAGCTGGAAGGGAAGACGCTGTTCATCTTCGGCGGCGCTGAAAGCCTGGATAAAGAAACCCGTGCCGAGGGCAAGACCTGGTTCCGGCAGGAGGTCCCTTCTCCTGAGCAGTTTGAAAAGGCGCGGCAAAACCTTACGGCCCGCTGTAACCGGGTAGATTATATCCTGACGCACGATGCACCGGCCCGTCTGGCCGATTTTCTGCATCTGTCAAAAGACAGCGTTTTATATGAGGCAACCCAGCTTGAACTTTTTTTCAACGGTCTGTATCAGCATGTGCAATATGACAAATGGCTTTTTGGGCGGTATCATAAAGATCAAAAACTGGGCGCAAAATCGGCGGCGGTGTTTAAAGCGCTTATCCCGCTGAACAACTAAAAAAATAAAAGGATCCAATAAAAAGAGAAAGCGTACGCTTTCTCTTTTTATTTTGTCTGCTTTTTTCTATTTTCACTGTATAAAAAACAGACGAAAAAGAACAACGCTGCGGCTAAGGTTACAAGATATATTTTTTGTTGTTCTGCGGCGCGCTTAAAAACGCGTGCTGCTCCATAATAAAAAACAGCGAAAAAGCCTTGTGGATTACCACAATAAAAAAAATATATCAAGGACATTTTTTTATTGAAAACGCCAATTCAATATGGTATAGTG
>JAUNTE010000217.1 GCA_030538855.1 Oscillospiraceae bacterium | reverse complement strand
CGGTATCAATCGAAACGCCGGGCCAACCGGCAGCCCCTGCCGGTATTTTTCAACATACACCCGCAGAGAGAGGGGTAGTTTAGACCAAACCCTAAGCAGCAGCACCGGCTGGCCCGTCATACAGTCTGAAAGACGAAATCCCGTGTCCAAAAGCGCTTCAGTAAAAAAATTTTGTTCCCCAATTTTTATTTCAAGCCTTTTGGTGACCGCTCCGCGCGGTTCTCCAAAAAATAAAATTACTTTTAGCACCAGATAAGTAACGACGATCCCCGCCAACAATACCAGGGGTGAAACCTGGATGTATACCGCCAGATTATGCTGAACGATCCCTTTTACACCGCAAAACTGAGACAAAAAATAGATACTTCCTCCAAAGCCTAAATTCATGGCCGCATACCAAAACAATCTGCGAAAAAAGCTTCGCCAGCCATTTTGCGGGAAAGCAATTGCGGTCACGATGGCCGCCGTCCCCACCATATATAACACGTTTACCAAAAACGGCAGAGAAGGGCAAAGTAAAATCAGGGAGGAAAGAGCTGCCGGCAGCGCCCCGCAAAACAGCCGCAGCTTACCACCGGGCGACATTGTGATACGCTTGACTGAGAGCAGCAAAAAGTAATCGATGATCAGGTCTACCAGCAACAAAACGTCCAAATAAACGATCATGCTCTTTTCCCCTCCCCTTTGCCAAGTATACCTGCAAAAGTTTTAAAATGCTGTCAAACCCTGCCTTACGAAAAAGCTATATGAAAAGGCATATCACTTTACACCGCACAAAGCCTTTGTTTCTTCTTTTCTTATTACAAAATTATAAAAATACTGCCCCACTGTATTTTTTTATCCTGATTATATGACCAATGCCCGGTCTGTCCAACTTGAAATTTATAAAAAAGCTGTTCAGCGCTATTTTATAAAACAGCATTTCTGTGGCCGCGCACCGCCGTCCGCCGGGCGCCGCCTTTTACTATTTTAATAAAAAGTGCGGTGGTCTCCATGCAAAGCTGTTGCCTGTCGTCAGCGGTTTGACATTTTAACCGGCAACTATTAAAATAAAAAAGCTTTTATTAGCTATCGGTGCTGCTGGCCCTGTAAAATCGTAGTTATCAGCCTGTTTTGAAGGAGAAAGTTTATGAGAGAGATAGACCCAACGCAAACAAAACGCGCTATGGCTTTTGATCGGTGGATAGATGCGCCAAACCCGATGGTCACATTTTTTAAAACGCTTGACGTCACTCCCCTTATCAAAATCAGTAAAAAGAAAAAACTGAAATTTAATATGCTGCTGGATTATTGTATAGGAAAAGCAGCTGAAAAACTTGAGGTTTTTTATTTTCTGCCCGTCGGCAAAAAAATGATGCAGTATGATACGATCGCCGTGAATACCATCGTAAAAAACAAGAAAAACGAGATAAGCTCCTGCGATGTTCTTTTTAACCAGGATCTATCCCGGTTCAATGAAAATTATTTAAAGTACACCGGACAGGTCGCTGAAAGCTGTAAGGATCATGATTTGACAGACAGTATGGTGATTGGCACAGCGGAATTTTTAATAACCCCTTTCTTATCTGGGGCAGATACAAGAAAAAAATATTCAAAACCTGTTTGACTATCTCTTTTCAGTTTCATCATACACAGATGGACGGTGCGCATGCCGGCGCTTTTTTAGAAAATTTACAGCATGAAATTTACAGCCTGAGGGTTTGATCTTTCCCTTTTTATATGAAAAAGCAGCCTCCGCGAAGCGGAGGCTGCTTTGGTTGTTCGCGCGGCTGTCGCAATAGCTGCCAGGGCGATGCCATTGAGAGCAGTGTTTGAATTGCACAATAATCAAAGCTTTCAGCTAAGCCGAAGGTATACACAGGCCCTTATAGGGCGCGTCCCCGGCAGGTATCTCACAACGCGCTGAAATATTTTTCATCTGCCTCGCTTGCCCTGCCGCTATGAAAACAACAATATCCTTTCTGCCGAAAATTTTCTCCAAGCGGAAGATATTTGTCAGCCCGCTTCTTTTGACACTTGAAGCGAAAGCTTTTTATGCAGTACCTCACCGACAGAGCCGGTGGTTTCATAAAAATAGCGGCAGACACGAAAGCGTCTGCCACTATCTTAGCCCTGCGATGCCGATGGCTCCTTTTTAAAAATTCGATTTTTCCTGCGTTTATTTTAATTCAACAACGGTCACGCCGTTTTCTCCTTCGCCATAAACGCCCAGACGATAACTTTTTACACTGCGCTGTGTTTTTAAATGCTCATGCAGGCCCCGGCGAAGCGCGCCTGTCCCTTTTCCGTGTATCAAATATACTTGATGCAGGCCATTGCGAACGGCACTGTCTATAAAACGGTCCGCTTCCAGCACCGCCTCGTCCACGGTCATCCCCAGCAGATTGATCTCCATTGATGCGCCCCGTTTGGGCTGCTCTTCCATACGGCTTGCGCCAGGTTTGCGTCCGTATGGCTGGGGGGCGCTTTTTTTCTGTACTGCCGCAGCGCCAAGCCCAGACAGCGGCACCCTTGTCTTCAGCGCCCCTGCCTGAATTTCTACCCGCCCCTTTTTATCGGGGCCTCCGAGAACGATTCCCTCTGTGCCAAGCGAAAAAATAAATACGCAGTCTCCCTTTTTCACCTCGCTCAGCGGCGTGTGCACCGTTTTTTCTTCGGGTGAAACGGCCTGCTGATATAATTTCTCTGATTCCTTTTTTGCGATTTCCCTCGCCCGCTGCGCTTTTTGCTGCAAGGTAAGCTCCTGCTGCCTGCGCAGGGCTTTCAGCTCATCCATCAGATGATAGGCCTCATTTTGTACTTCTGTAGTCACCCGCCGGGCTTTTTCTCTGGCAGCCTCCAGCTCCGCCTGGCCTTGGGCTTCTAATTCAATCTGTTTTTTCCGGGCGTTTTCCAGCTGCCGCGCGGCTTCTCCCCGCAGCCTTTCCATCTCGGCCTCTCCGCTTTTCAGCTGCAATTTCAGGTCTTCCAATTGGTTCAGCACCTGTTCAAAACGCACATTTTCCTGTGAAAGGCGCTGTTTTGCCCCGTCTAAAACGTCTTTTGAAAGCCCCAGTTTTTCACTGATCAAAAAGGCGTTTGATTTTCCCGGTACGCCGATGCTCAATTTATAGGTAGGGCGTAAAGATTCCACATCGAACTCACAGCTGGCATTCTGTACGCCTGCCGTTTCCAACGCAAATATCTTCATCTCACCATAATGTGTTGTTGCCATGATCCTGGCCTTGCTTTGGCGCAGCCACTCAATAATGGCTACCGCCAGCGCCGCGCCCTCCGCAGGGTCTGTTCCCGCGCCCAGCTCGTCCATCAGCACCAGAGACCGCGCGTCCGCTTCCGCTATAATGCGGGTGATATTGCGGATATGCCCTGAAAAAGTAGAAAGACTTTGTTCAATGCTTTGTTCATCCCCAATATCCACTAAAAATTTAGAAAATACACAGACAACGCTGCGCTCGTCCGCCGGGATCAACAGCCCGTATCGTACCATATCGCACAAAAGGCCCGCCGTTTTCAGCGCCACCGTTTTGCCGCCGGTATTGGGGCCGGTGACGACCAAAGTATCATATTCCTTTCCCAGCGCAATATCGATAGGCACCACCTGCTCTTTGGGTATCAGCGGATGTCTTGCCCGTATCAGTGAAAAATCCATCGTATAAGACAGCTGCGGCTTGTTGGCATTTTGACGTATGGCAAGCTTTGCTTTTGCCAGCAATAGATCCGCCTGTAAAAGCCCCTCGTGGCTCTGACGTAAAACCGCCTCCAATGAAGCTATCTGTGCTGAAAAAGCTTCTAAAATACGTTCGATTTCCTCTTTTTCCATATTGCGCAGCTGCAATATTTTGGCGTTTGCCTCCGCCACCGCCGTTGGTTCTACAAATAAAGTAGAACCGCTGGACGACACGTCATGGATGACGCCGCCGATCTCTCCGCGGTGTTCTGCTTTTACCGGTACCACAAAAC
>JAUNTE010000216.1 GCA_030538855.1 Oscillospiraceae bacterium | reverse complement strand
GTATGGGCCCCTGCGCCTGTTAAGAGGACGGCGGAAAACGGTAGGATTTAATGAAAGGCGGCCCGCCCTGCGGGCCGCCTTTCATTAAATTCGGAAACCACGGGCTCTGCCGGCGGAGGTACTGCGTAAAAACTTTTCGCTTCAAGCGTCAAGCGAAGCGAGCTGACAAACAGCGATATTCCGCGCTGTTTTAATAGTGGCAGGACACGCGATGCAGATGAAAAATATTTCAGCGCGTCTTGAGATTTCTGCCGGCAACAGGCCCTTACAGGGTTGCGCAAACTTTCGGCTTAGCCGGAGGTTTGGATTGATCGTGAGAACAGAGGATCAGCCCTCTGACGGGAGGTTTTGCCCCGTAAAAGCCCGCGGCGATGAAAAAGCGCTTTTGGCAAAATCTTTCTTTCTGCTCTGGGATAAAAACGGAGATATCCAGGACAAAAGGATGCAAAAAGCGGAGGACGGCGTTGTCCTCCGCTTTTTTACTTTTATCAGCCAAGCCCGACAGAAGTATTATCTTTTTTGCGGTTGCGTAAGGCCTGTACGGGATGAGGCGCTTCTTCGTAACGGTAATCCTGGCCTTTTTCACTGATATACTGTTTGATAACGTTATGGCTTGCCACCTGGGCGACAGAGGGGTTGACAGCCTTTTGATATTGAAAAAATTCAGCATTTTCAGGCACACTGGACGCGTCGATATAGCCTTCGCGTTTGGCCGTGAGGCCTACGGTGCGGTTCAGTACATCGCGTACATATTCTTTATTGGGGCCGAGCGTGAGCAATGTGGGGAAGGTTCCGTCCGGGATGACCTGCTGGCGGTCTTTCTTTTCATATTTTTCCAGCAGTTTGACCGCGTTGCGCAGATGCCCGGTCTCCATCTCAAAGTGATGCTCCCATACTTTTTTGATATGCGGACAGGTCTCGTCCTGATACATGCTGTAATACAAATAGCATTCGGTATATTCGTGCATCAGCAGATTTTCAAGCGGGGTACAGCTGGTTTCAATAAGGCTGCCGTACTGTGAGACGTGCTGTTCCTCTATCATGCCGATTTCAGTATAGAGCTTACGGCCGATATCGGTGGGGTAAAAAGCGCCGGTGGTCATATAATAATTCATGGTTTGCTGTTCAGCAGCGGTAATAATAGAGACATGAAGTTTTGTAATGGGGTCAGCTGAACGGGTGATCGCTTTTTTTACATCGTCCGCGGGAAAGCGATGCTCTGCGATGGTGGGGCGTCCAGGCATGATCTCGGTATAACAGCCCACCAGATGTTCGGCAAGAACGCCGTGCTCCATTTCAAGAAGATCGGCATAACGGTAAAGATGGTCAAAATCTTCAAGCAGGGCAAAATTCAAAGCTTCGACCACGTGCTGGTCAGGCTCGCACTGGGCCAGCCTTGCGGTCAGGTCTACCGCCAGCTGCTCGTAACCGATGGTATGCTCCAGCAGCGTTTCATCGGCGGGTTTTAAAGCGGCAATGCGTTTTTGCTGCTGCTGTTCCGCCCGGCGTACGATGGCGAGTTCACGCCGAAGATCGTTGTTTTCGCAGTTGCGAAAAAACTGATGGCTGAACCAGACCGCTTCATATTCGGTGCCGTTCATCAAGATGACGCGGGTGCGGGTATACGGGTCGACCTCGTGTTTATCGTAGGGCTTTCCGGCAATCGTTTTCCAGTCCATATAGGCGTCTTTGGGCTGCGGCCCTTTTTCTTTAAACGGATCCATCTGCATCGTTTCCTCTCTTTCCTGATTTAAAAGAAGTATGTCCTGAAGGGCGGGATTTATGCGCTGGCGTCAGGCAAAAAGAAAAAGGAAAAGCGCCCTGCCAAAACAGAGCGCTTTTGATATTGAGCCTTATGAAAACAAGTGGAAACATCCACCGGTACGGCACCGATAGGGGGGGTCACTGCTTTCCTTTTAAAATACGGGGACGATATTTATGGAGATAGATCCAAACGATTTTGGTGATAGCCAAATCATAGATGCAAAACGTAAGGTTGGCCGCCAGCCCCAGCCCGGCCAACAACGGGACGCCGGTTTCAGAAAAATCCGCCACCAATTCAGGCAGGGGAAAAATGAAGATCAGCAAAGCGTACATCGCCACGATCGAGACATTGAACAGGCCCAATTTTACCAGCCAGCGCAGTACGGTATGCTTGATAGAATCCAGCTGAGATTTTAAAAGGGGATAATAGCCGAGGAAAAAAAGAAAAATACAGGAGAGCTCTTTGTCAGGAGAGAGAAAAAGGGATAACAGGCCGATGACGCCGTAAAGCAGGTATCCTGTACGGTATCCCAGCTCAATGGCGGCCACAAGCACCAGCATCCCGGCGATGGCCGGGGTTACAAAGGTTGCCAGCGGGATAAAGCCCCCCAATACCATACAGGCGCAGGCCAATGCGCCCACCATCCCGCAAAGAGCCACTTTTTGACTTTTGTTCCGGCGATTGGCTGACATATCAGCAGCCACCCCTTCCACAGTTACAACAGAGATTGGCGCAGCACAGCATATTGCATAGATCACACGGGCCGCAGGCCATAGGGCCACCGCCCGCATAGGGGTCTCCCATATTGGCATAAGGGTTCCCGTTCATCTGGCCGTTTGCGGTGCGCCGCATATTTTGGTAAGCCGCATTGTATTCGCTGTTTTGCGGTGAGAGACGGCATGCGGCCTCAAAATAGGGCATGGCCTGATTGAGCCAGCCTTTATAGTAATAGGCGCTGCCCATAAGAAAATTCCATTCCGCATCCTGCGGCCGCTGCCCCATGCCCGATAACCGCGACAGCGCCTGATCGGCAAGGCCGTTGCTGATCAGGGCGCGGATATCACCGTATTCAGAAGCGCCTGTGCCGCCCGAACGTTGGGTGCGCAGTTCACCCATGATCTGATCGAAAGCTTCGTCCAGCTCTTTCATCTTTGCCTCATAGGTTTCCTTTTGGGGAGAGGGGGTGCTGGCATCAGTGTGATATTTTTGCGCCAATTCTTTATAAGCCTGTTTTACCTGGGCTTCATCGGCGCCGGGGGCAAGCCCCAAAATTTCATAGGGATTCGTCATGTTTTATACTCCTTTGTTTTTCACAGCCTATCCGGGTCACTGCAGAGGGCAGCCCCAAATAAACGATGTTGTCCAAAAGCTCTTTATTTTGCGTAAAAGACAGGGCATAATAGCTTGCGCTCAGTTCAGCCGCAGCCATTTTGCACTGCTGCGCGGCATTCTCCAACATGGCCGGGCGCTCCAGCCCCAATTTTATAAATACATTGTACCGGCCTCGTTTTTTGTCTTTTTCAAAATCTTCGGCCGCGTCTAAAAAATAAATGATACGGCCCAGAAAAAGCCCAAAGCGAAAAAGAGGAAGCCGCTGGGTCTGATTTTGGGCACAGCCCGCGGCCATGGCGGCCACCATTTGGGCGGTGGGATCGGCCGCCCGGTCAAGGTCGGCACAGCCTTCTTTTTCAAGGGCCGCCTGCTCCCGCATGCAAAAAGCCAGTTTTTCGTCCAGCTCAGGATAACGGACGCGCGCCCGCCGGTAACTGCGGGCGAGGGCGGTATCGGCCGCGCGTGCGCCGGTACGCTTTAAAAATTTTTCGTCGGCCACGTCGTCCCGCAGTTTGTGGTGAGACAACAAGACAAGACACGCCGCCGCATAAGAGAGACCGTCCGTCTCCTGTACGATCCAGCGCTTTTTCAAAGGGCCGGCAATGCAGCGCTCACGTTTAAAAGAAGGGGCTTTGGCGTGTAAGCCGTCGAACAGCAGCGCCAGCAGCAAAAGATCATAATTTAAAAAAAGACGGGAACTTAGGCCAAAATCACGCTGCAGCTGCTTACATAAACCACAGTATTCCGCGCGGTACTGGTTCCATTCCCGTACTTTCAATTCGGGTTTGCGCGGCATAATATAACCGAACAAAACAACATCCTTTCAAAATTTATTACGCATGCCGCCGGCAGGGTGATTTTACCCAGCCAGACTGATATTTTTTCGATTTTAAGATAATTCTACTATACAC